>NZ_JBEOVY010000062.1:0-27701 GCF_040295745.1 Saccharopolyspora sp. NPDC002686 | reverse complement strand
GTCCGAGTCGAGCACCACGATCTCCTGGTGCCCGTCCATCTTGGGTAGGAAAGGGTGCACTTCCAGTGCGCCGAGGAAGCGGCCGAAGTTCTTGTGGGCTTCAGGGGAGAGCGGATCGGCGTCCGGGAAGAAGAGCACGAGGTTCTCCATGAGCAGCTCGTACAGATGCGCGAAGGATTGCTCGGTCAGTCCCTCCAGATCGAGCCCGCGCACCTCGGCGCCCAGTGCTCCAGAAGCAGGGCGCACGTCAAATTCTAAGTCGTTGGGCGACATCGGTCTTCACCTCATTGTCCTTTGGTATCAACTGTTTTCAGGAATGACGATGCGCATTTGCGTCGTTGGTGCTGATTTTCCGGTGCGGAACCGGAGTGCGCCATCATGGTTGTTGACGCAGTGGAAGGTGGGAGGCAAGGATGGAAATGGCGGTGGTGGCCGAGTGGTCAACTCGAGAGGAACTGGATTTTCATGGATTCTGCGGAATCTCAAGATCTTGCGGTCGACGTGAGTGCTGAACTGGCTGGACTCATCGATCTGGCAACGCCTTTCGCCATTCGGGTCGCGGTGACGATGCGTCTTCCGGAGCTGGTATCCGAGGGAACGACCGAACTCGGTCCGCTTGCGTCCGCTGCGGGGGCGCATCCGGAGTCCCTGAAGCGCCTGCTGCGCCATCTGGTCCACATCGGACTGTTCGCGGAGGCGGAGCCGGGTGTCTTCGGGCTGACGGACTTGTCCCGCCAGCTGCTCTCTGAGGGCGGCACGTGGCTCCGGAGCTGGCTCGACGTGGAGGGGCCTGGTGCGCGGATGGACCTGGCCTTCAGCGGCATGCTGCACTCCATCCGCACCGGCGAGTCGTCCTACGGTGTCGTTCACGGTGCCCCGTTCTGGGACGACTACCAGCGCAACGACGGCCTGCGGCGCTTCTTCGGCGACGTCATGGCTGCCCATGCCTGGCAGACCGGGCCGGTGCTGGCGGCGGAGGTCGACTGGGAGTCCGCCCGGACCGTCATCGACGTGGGCGGTGGGCAGGGGGCGTTGCTCGCTGAGGTCGTTCGGGCCAATCCGCACCTCCGCGGCGAGGTGCTCGATCTTCCGGCGGTGGCCCGGGAAGCCGACCAGGCGTTGAGCGAGGCGGGCCTGGCGGGGCAGGTCTCCTTCGTGCCCGGCAGCTTCTTCGACCCGCTGCCGCCCGGACGGGACGTCTACGTGGTCTCCCGCGTGCTCACGGACTGGAACGACGAAGACGCGGTGCGGATCTTGCAGCGCTGTGCCGAGGCCGCTGGCGACAGCAGCCGGGTGCTGGTCGTGGAAGTCCTCGCCGGCGTCGATCACGCCAAGTACAACACCTCCTTCGACCTGCAGTCCCTGGTCCTGCTGGGCGGTCAGGAACGCAGCGTCGCGGACTTCGAGGCGTTGGTGGACAAGGCCGGGCTGAGCCTGGTCAAGTCCCGCACCTGGCCGGGTGGCCTCGTCGTGGTGGAGTGCCGACTGCCGCGGTGACCTCGGTGCGGCGCCGTTCCTCATGCCCATCGGGGTCGGCGCCGTGCCCGCGGGTCGGGGAGCAACCCGAGTTGGTGGAGCCGGTCGAGCGGCGAGAGTGGGTGCAGACCGAGACCGGCGAGGTTGTGCATGACGGTGAAGCTGAGCCGCTGGTTGGCGCCGGTGTTGCGCAGCGCCCGCCGGCCGACCGTGCGGCCCACCCAGGACAGGTCGGTGAGCATGCGCGACGCGTTGTGGCTGATCTTGCCAATCTGGATCAGTTCGGGCAGGCGTCGCTCCTGGTACTCGCGCAAGGCTGTGTCCACATCGGGTGCCCGGAGGGGCAGAGCCCGTTCGGCAAGGCACGTGCCCAGGGCGTGCGCGTCGTAGATGGCACTGTTCATGCCCTGGGCCGCCATCGGATGCACGGAATGCGCCGCTTCGCCGACCAATGCGATGCCGGGGGCGGACAGACCGTCGGCGACGAACCGGGCAACAGGCAGCATCTGCCGATCGTCCAAGCTGCTCCGCAACTGGTCCTCGAAAGCCGCCAGCTCGGGCAGTTCAGCGATGAGCGCGTCTCCCCAGCGTTGCATCGCATCGTGGTCGATCCCGCGCAGCTCGTTCGGTTCGGCCTGGACGTAGAGCCGAATCCGGTCTCCGGGCAGCGGATAGCGCATGCGCAGACCGCGGTCGGTGACGTGGGCGGTCACTGCTTTCTCCGCGGTCGGCACGTCGGGGATGTCGAGGGCGACCAGCCGGTGCGAGTAGTCCTTCCGATCCGCGCCGATACCGGCAGCACGCCGGAGCCGCGACGAAACGCCGTCGGCCGCGATCACCAGCGACGCAGGAACTTCGCGCTCGGACCCTGCTTCCCGTACGACGAGCCCGGCGACTCGTGTGGCGTCGTCGTGAAGAGTCCCGCGCACCGTCACACCTCGGTAGAGCGAGACGTTGTCCGGCAAGCTGTCGACGAGCGCGGTCAGGATCGACTCGTGGTCGGCCGACAGCAGCCAGTTGGTCGTGTCCGGAAGCTGTGTGTAATCCAGGGACATCCGACCTTTCCCACTGTCTCCGCAGGCGACGAGCGCGGAAAGGCGTACCGCTCCCCGGTGCTCCAGGAACTTGGTGACACCCCACGTGTCCAGGATCTTCAACGCTCCGGGCTGCAGCACTTCACCCTTCGGTACCCGGGGCACCCGTGACTGCTTCTCGAAGACCAGAACCTGCAGCCCTAGCGAACCGAGTGCGTGCGCGGCGGCCAAGCCTCCCACGCCCGCCCCGCACACCACGACAGTGCTGTTCATCGCGTCTCCCGCAGGGTGTGGAAACAGGACGTCGGCGCATGCTGCGGGCGGCCGACTTGCAGGCCGTCGGGCCACAGCGCAGTGGGGGAGCTCATGTCGGCTGGCCCTCCTTGTCGTCGGCAGCGATTTCGTACTTCGACCGCATCGCGGCCTGGCTCCACAGGCTGAAGAGCAACGTCAGTCCGAGCAGTGGAACGACCGTGATTGCGGGGACAGTGCGAGCCAGGACAGCACTGGCGAGAACGAGGCGTTCGGCGACCAGGAGCTCGTGCGCTCGCAGCGCGCGGACCTGAGTCAGCGTTGGTGCTAGGGACACCAACGGCAGCACTGCGACCGAGCCGATGCAGGCCGCAACGACCAGCAACACCGGATAGCCGACCCGGTGCTGAAGCAGAAGTCCGATCGCGGCGGCGACGATCGCTGCGGCGTACAGAGCCGCGGTCAGCCGGGTGGCGTGACGAATCCCGCTCCGCACGGGTACCGACCGGTAGCCGGCGGCGCGATCGCCGTCCACATCGCGGAGCGTGCCGACGAGATTGGACGCCGCATCGTGCAGCAGGAAGACCACGGAGAACACGACTGCGGTCCACCCGGGCAGCGGATTCACGACCATCGCACCGATCAGGAACGCCAACGCGATGATCAGGCCGCGCACCAGATTTCCCGACAAACCCCGCGCCTTGCAGAACTTGCTGTAGGCCACGATACCGCCCAGCGCCAGGGCAACCAGCACCAGCGTTCGCCAGTTCGCCCACGCCAGCAGCACTGCTGCTGCGATCGCGAGCCCCGTGCCGAAAGCGAGCGCGGTCTTGGGCGAGAGCCTCCCGGACGGGATCGGGCGCTGTGGTTTCGCGATTCGGTCCAGGTCCCGGTCGAAGTAGTCACCGAGGTAGTGCCCGGCCAACCAGCCGAGTGCGGTTCCGCATCCCGCGATGGCGAACTCGGTGAGTCTGGAAGCGCCTCCGGCACCTGCCCCCGCGACGCCTACGAGCACTGGGTAGCAAAGCGTGTACGGCCGCCAGGTCTGCACGTGCGCCCACGAGATTTGGCGTGTTGCCGCCCATCGGTCGCGCATCGCTACCGGTTCCGGTCGATGGCCAGATCGGCGATGGTCAGCATCAGGTCGACGGCGGCCGTCCCGGGCAGGTTCGAGATGCTCTCGCGGGCCTTGGCGATCTCCTCGGCGGCGCGCGTCCGGCTGAGCTCCAATGCGCCGGTCGTGATCAGGAGCTCCCGCATGAGCCGGTGAGAGTCCGCCGCTGGCATCCGGCCCGACAACGCCTCGGTGAACCGGTGCCGGTCGGCATCCCGGGCGGACTGGTAGCCCACGAGCACCGGGAATGTCGGGCGCAGATTGGCCACGTCGCTGGTGGCAGGCTTACCTGTTGTCGGGGTGACCGCCAGGTACGGCAGCAGGTCGTCGAACATCTGGAAACCCACGCCGAGGTGCTCGGCGTACCGGGTGGTGGCTTCAACGTGCTCGGTGGCCGCACCGCCGAGGATCGCTCCGGCTCGGCAGGCCCCCCGGAACAGCGCGCCGGTCTTGAGCGCCACCATTTCCTGGTAATCGTCGACCGAGCAGCTCAGCTTGCCGACCATTCCGGCCTCCCGGACCTGCCCCCGGCAGACGTCGGATCCCGCAGTGGCCAGGACCCGAGCTGCCTCCAGCAACGCGGCAGGCCGCACGGCTGTGCATTCGAGGAGCGTGCTGACCATGTTCAAGATCAGGAAATCGCCGGCTACCAGCGCATCGGGCACGCCGAAGTGGGTGTGCACGGTGGGGCGGCCCCGGCGCAGCTCGTCGTCGTCGACGATGTCGTCGTGAACCAGCGTCGCCACGTGCAGGTATTCCACGGCCAAGGCGGCGGGGAGCAGCCGGGAGCTGTCACCGCCGGTGGCCTCTGCGGAAGCGAGCAGCAGCATCGGTCGCAACATCTTGCCGGGCGCTAGAAGCGCGTAGCCGGCCATCTGCTCGGTCCGTTCACCGACCGTCGACCACCTTCTCCGCATTTCGCGGTTGAGCAGTTCAGCCAGTTCGGGGGAGCTGAATTGAGCTGCGGTCGCGCAGGTTTCGGCGTTGGCCATGTCACGAGCGCTCGGCGGTAACTGACTGCGGCACCTGGGGGTCACCGCTCGGCGGTTCGCCTCCGCTGAAGAAACGCCGGGTGAGTTCGAGCAAGATGTCGTTGGCCTCGCGCGTGCCGACTGTCACCCGGACTCCGGCGTTGTCGGCGAGCGTCCGCACCTCGACGCCGCCAGCCGCGCAGAAGCGGACGAACGACTTGTTCGCCTCGCCGAGCGGTAGCCAGTGGAAGTTGCCATGACTGCGGGGTACCTCCAGGCCGAGCGAGCGCAGCTGGGCGTGAACCCGGTCTCGTTCGGCGGCGACCTCCGCGCATCGCTCCCGCATGGTCTCGTCGGCCCGCAGCGCGACGATGGCGGCATCTTGCGCCACGGTGCTGACCCGGAAGAAGTACGAGCCGGGCACGAGCTTCGCGATCACTGCCTCGTTCGCGACCAGGTAGCCGACCCGGAGCCCGAGCAGCCCGTGGGATTTGGAGAAGGTGCGCACCACGCACACGCGGGGATCCTCAGCGGCGAGCCGGATGCCGTTGGCGATCGCCGATTCATCGGCGAAGTCGGCGTAGGCCTCGTCGATCAGCACGAGGACGTCGTCGGACAGCCGGTCCAGGAGCGCCCGCATCTCAGCGTCGTCGAGGACGGTCCCGGTCGGGTTGTTCGGATTGCACAGCAGTACGACCTTGGTCCGCTCGGTGATTGCGTCGGCCATCGCCGTCAGATCGTGCTTGTGCTCGCGGAGCCCCACCGGTACGGCTTCAGCGCCGGCATTGCGCACCAGCAGCGGGTACATCTCGAACGACGGCCACGCGTGCACGACCTCGCCGCCGCCCGCAAACGCGGTGAGGATCTGCTGCAGCAGCGCTCCTGACCCGGGACCGACGAACACCCGCGCGGAATCCACCTCGAAGTGTCCGGCGATTGCCTGCGTCAACCCGGTGGACATCGCGTCGAGCGTCAGGTTGACCCGACTGGCGCCGTCCACAATAGCTTCCTGAACACCTGGTAGCGGTGCCGAGAAGTTCTCGTTCAAGGACAGCTGATGCCGAGCGGTAGTCACAGGCTGATCTCCGTTCATGACGTGCGCGTACGTCTACCGCGCAAGCCGGAATCCGATCGGGCTGGGAGATTTTTGGTCGACTCGTTGCGAAGCCGACGTGAGGGCGGTCGGATTTAGAGCGTCGGCGATGGCTCGAGATAAGGATCTTGATTACATCGGCCAGGTGTCATCGCGTCAACGAGTCCGCGCGAGGAAGTGCGCGAACGAACGTGAATGTTGCCCGAAGGGGCAAATGTTCGTCGCCGGTGCTGTTCATCGCGGACGCATGGCCGGAAGGCCTGGCCGGGGCAGAAGTGACTCAGTATGGTGATTCATGAACGAGAACAGTTGATATGCAACGTAATTCGATGTTTACGGCTACTTCGACTGCGACGTACCCGGCGGGCAGGCTGTCGCCGCGTCAGCGGTCGTGCTCAGGAGTGCAGACGTCGCCGCTCCTGGGAAATTCTCCTCGTGGCCGTAAGGTGTCGAACCCCCATGACAGAGCTGGAGGAATCCGCATGACGACGGCGCAGGCCGACTCCGATCCGTTTCCGGACGCACTCGACGAGGCGATCTGCGAGGGAGCGGAGGCGCTGTTCGTCGCTCAGCGTGCCGACGGCGTGTTCGACTACAGCGAGGACAATCTGACCTCGACGCTGGGGACGGTGGGCGCGCTGTCCGCGCTGCATTACGCCGACCGGGACGGCAACGCCGACCTGATCGCCACAGGCGCCGGATGGCTCAGACGCACCCAGAACACTGACGGCGGCTGGGCGATGGTCCCCGGCCTGGCCAGCGAGGCCGGGCCGACTGCGGTCAGCTCGGCCGTCCTCCACCTGGTCGACCCCGGGGGCAGCTCGACGTCGGTACAGGCCGGGCAGCGTTGGATGGCGGACTTCGGTGGCTTGGATGCGATTCCGCACCCCGAGGTCGTCGCGTGGTGCCGTCAGTACTACGGCTTCGTCGGCTGGCTGATTCCTGATGAGATGCGCCGCTTCCCGCTGGAGGTGGCGCTGTGGCCGGGCCTGTACCGCAGGCTGTTCGATCTGCGCATCCCGATGGCGTTCGCGCTCGGTCTCGCCCAGGCCAGGCACAAGCCCCTCACGCGCTTCCAGCAGGTGCTGGCCCGCCTGGGGGAGCCGAACGCGCTGAAGGCGATCCGGCAGGTCTACGAGCACGAGGGTTCGACCGGGGCTTGGTGCGAAAACGCCTGGGTGACCGGTCTCGTCTGCACCGGTCTGGCCCGTGCGGGCTTGGCGCCGGACATGGTCGAAGCCGCAGTCAGGTGGTTTCGCCGGACGATGCACCCTGATGGTTGGTGGCAGACTGGTCCGCTCGACGCGGCATGGACGATGTACGCCGTGCGCGGCCTCGCCGAGGCCGGATACGCGGACGACCCGAGGCTGGCTTCGTCGATCGGGCTGTTCGTCCGCCTCCAACAGCACCGCCCGTTCCTCGCCTTCGGGTGCCCACCGGGCTATTGGGGGTGGGCGGGCACCGAGGGCTGGCCCTCGACCTTGGAGACCGGCGAGATCCTCTCCGTGCTGTGCCGGCTGCCCGGCCAGGAACAGGAGGGGGCGATCGAGCGGGGCGTTGACTGGCTGACCCGTGTGCAGGACACCCGCGGCTCCTGGGGACTTTGCGTGCGCAACACCACGGTCGCCAACAGCGGACCGTGCCCGATGACCACAGTGCAGGCCGTCGATGCGTTGCTCGACGCGGGTGTCCCGGCGGACGACCGCCGGGTGCGTCGCGCGCTGCGCTGGCTCGCCAACGCCCAGCTGCCGGACGGTGCCTTCGAATCGGTGTGGTACCGGCACCACACGATGGCCACCGCCGCCGTGCTGGAGACCTTCTCCAAAGTGGGTTGGGCGGAGGGCGTCACTGCTCGCCGGGCGAAGGCGTGGCTGGAACGCGCCCGTCTGTCCGACGGCTCGTGGGGCGACGGGCACGATGCACCCGCCACTGTCGAAGAGACCGGGTGGGCGATCTCGGGCCTGCTCGCAGCCGGAGTGGATCCGGCTGACGTGCGTTCCGGCGTGGACTGGTTGCTGGAGAGACGGACGCCCGGCGGTGGGTGGCCGGCGGAGAGCGTCCACGAGTACGTGCGGTACGTGAGCCGGTACAGCAACCCCGCGTTCACCCAGGGCATGGCCCTTCGCGCGCTCGGCCGGTACCGGGATGCGGTGCGCTGATCCCGCGCGTCCGTCTCGGCAGGTCTCTGATTGCACGATTGCGCTGCTGGCTCACCGGATGTTCTGAAGAACGGAGTACCCATGACAGGTTCGACGCAAGAGGATTCCTTCACCGAGCACTTCTGGCGCGACCCGCATGGGGCGCTCGCCAGGACGCGCGAGACCTACCCCGTCCGCGAGGTCGACTTCGAGGGCGGCCGGACCTGGCTGGTCACCCGGTATGCCGATGTGCGGGCGGGGCTCGCCGACGAGCGGCTGGCGAAGGACTGGCGGTCCAGCCTGCCCGCCGAGGAACGCGCCTCCGCGTCTCCTGGACTGCCTGCCCCGATGTCGCACATGCTGACCTCGCTCGACCCGCCGGAGCACACCCGACTGCGGAGCCTGGTCACCCAGGCGTTCACCGCGCGCCGGATCGCCGAGCTGCGCTCGCGCGTCGAGGCCGTCGCAGAGGAGCTGTTGGCAGATCTGCCCGAGGAAGAACCGGTCGACCTCGTGGCGCGCTACGCGATCACACTGCCGATGGTGGTGATCAGCGAGCTTCTCGGCGTCCCCGAGATCGATCGCGACGAGTTCGCACGCTTGTCCACCATCCTCATCGACGAATGCCCTGAACCCGAGCTGCTGCGCGCCTCAACCCAGATGGCCACCTACCTGGAGGGACTGGTCGCGGCCAAGCGCGTGGAGCCGGACGACGCGTTGCTCTCCGGGCTCATCACGGCATCCGACGAGGACGACCGGCTCTCCGACCTGGAGATCGTGGCGATGGCCATGCTGCTGCTCATGGCAGGCCACGAGACCACTGCGGTGTTCATCACCAACAGCGTCCGCGCCTTGGTGGTTGACGACTCCGCGCGCCAGCGCCTGGGCAGCCCGGAATCGGTGCCGCCGCTGATCGAGGAACTCCTGCGCTGGCTCTCGCCTGCCCTCAATGCTTCGGTGCGGTTCGCGACCCAGGACCTGGAGATCGGCGGGGTCGAGATCTCCAGGGGTGCATCGGTCATGCTGTCGACGGGTGCGGCGAACCGCGACCCAGCGCGGTTCGAGGAGCCGGACGTGCTGGATCCCGACCGGAACACCGCAGGCCACCTCGCCTTTGGCTACGGCATTCATCGATGCCTGGGTGCGGCCCTGGTCCGTTTGGAAGGGGAGGTGGCTCTGGCCGCGCTGTTCAACCGGTTCCCGGGACTGCGGATCGTGAGCGAACCCGCTGAGCTGACATTTCGCCGCAGCGTCCACGTGCACGCCCCGCGCACGTTGCATGTGCTGCTCGGTCCCCGTGCCGTGGACTGACCGACAACAGCTGAACGCAGGTGGGGCACCTCGATCTCCGAGGTGCCCCACCAGCGTTTGCGCGTTCAGCTGGACGGGGTGTTCACCCGCTTGCGGACGCAGAACCAGCCGATCACCAGGGCGAGCGCGATGATCGGGACGCAGAGCAGCGTGACCCGGCCGGCCGGTACGTCGAACCACATCAGGACGCCCACACCGAGCAGGAATCCGATCGTGGCGACCTGGGTGACCGGAGTACCAGGAAGTCGGTAGAGCGGCCTTCTCAGCTCACCGGCCTGCGTCTTCCGGACGAAGAGCAGGTGGCAGACCATGATCATGCACCAGGTGCTGATGATCGCGACGGCGGCGAAGTTCAGCACGATCTCGAACGCAGTGGCCGGCACCAGGTAGTTCAGGCCGACACCGAGGACGCAAACTGCTGCGGTGAGCATGATTCCGCCGTAGGGCACCTTGTTCCGGTTCATCAAGCCGGCGAACTTCGGTGCCGAGCCCGCGGCGGACATCGAACGCAGGATCCGGCCGGTGGAGTACAGCCCGGAGTTCAGGCTGGACAGCGCCGCCGTCATCACCACCAGGTTCATCACGTCGCCGACCGCCGGGATCCCTATGCTCGACAGAACCGTCACGAACGGGCTTTCGCCCTTCTGGAACATGTTCCAGGGCAGCAGCATCGCCAGCAGGATCACTGATCCGACGTAGAAGAGGCCGATCCGCCACATGATCGAGTTGATCGCCTTCGGCATGACCTTCGCCGGGTTCTCGGTCTCACCGGCGGCGACCCCGACCAGCTCGACGGCCGAGTACGCGAACACGATGCCCTGCACCACGATGATCATCGGTAGCAGGCCGTTGGGGAAGAAGCCGCCGTTGTCAGTGATGAGCTGCGGTCCGGGGATGTAGCCGTCGATGGGCTGGCCCGTGACCAGCAGGAAGATTGCGATTCCCATGAAGACGAGCAGGGCGCCGACCTTGATGATCGCGAACCAGAACTCCATCTCGCCGAAGAGCTTCACGGAGACGAGGTTCAACGAGAGCACGACTGCTAATGCGGCCAGTGCCAGGACCCATTGGGGTACGGCGGTGAACATGCTCCAGTAGTGCGCATACAGGGCGATCGCGGTGATGTCGGCGATCCCGGTGGTGGCCCAGTTCAGGAAGTACATCCAGCCTGCGACGAACGCGCCCTTCTCGCCCATGAACTCACGTGCGTAGGACACGAACGCACCGGACGAAGGCCGGTACAGGATCAGCTCTCCGAGAGCACGAACGACGAAGAAGGCGAACACACCGCACACGGCGTAGACGATGGCCAGCGATGGACCGGCCTGGGCGAGCCGCCCGCCCGCGCCCAGGAAAAGCCCCGTGCCGATCGCGCCGCCGATCGCGATCATGTTGACGTGCCTGGGTTTCAGGGACTTGCTGTACCCCTCATCGCCGGGGTCCACGTGGGGCTGGGCAGTCGACTGCCCAGGACTGTGCAGGGTCTCTTCGCTCACTGAATTTGCTCGTCTCCGACGTCGGTCGTCCGCGGATTCGCGCGACGGATCGACATCTTTTCTGGTGACTCAGGGCAGGAGCCCTCGTGGATCGCTAGTTCTCGCTGAACCGCAGGGCTTCAGCGAGCAGCGTGGCGGTCGATGTGGCGATGTCGCGCTCGCGGGCGGTGCGCGACCGAGGTATCCGGGATTTCCTTCACCGGCGCGGTCGGCGCGAAGATCAGGTGTGTTCGAGCGGGGGATAGGGACCATCACACGCATCCCTGCCGTCGTTCGCCTTCTGGCGCAAGTGAGGGGAAACCCCCTCAACGACGAGGCTCCTGTCCAAAATCGGATGATCCATACAGGCGCGGTGGCAATACTTCAACTGCTGAAGGGGCCTGTGAAAGGGACAGGAACATCGGCACGATCGTGCAGTTCTGCTGGCAGCCTCGGACGTGGACCTGGGGGAGCGACGTCTCGCTCACGCTGGCTTTGATGATCCCGCTGGTGTCGAAGCTTCTCGAGATGCTGGATGCGAGAGCGGCAGACGCCGCTCGGGCGATCACTGCAGCTCTGCTGGCCGCAGCCGTCGTCACGCCTACTGCAGGTCGGCTCGGTGACATGTACGGAAAGCGGTGGATGTTGCTGTTCAGGATCGGAATGCTCACGCTGGGTTCGATCGTCTGCGCGTTGTCGAGCGAGCTCGCCCCGATGCTGGCCGGGGCATAAGGAAACGGACCGGGCGAGTGGTGCTGCAGGGCTTGTCCGCCGGCGCCATTCCGCTGGTCATCAGCACCCTGCAGCAGCCGCGTTCACTGCTGACAGTGCGGACCGGCACGTCCTTTTCTGGCTGGCCTGGGACCTAGGTGTCATCGGAGGCGTGCTCGTGATCTCGCTCGTACCGGAGTCGCGTGTCCGCACAGATGGGCGTTGCCCTTCTGGGTGCGATCGGCTTGTCGGTGGTGTTGCTGTGCCTGTCGCTGGTGACCTCCAAGGGCGCTGACTGGGGCTGGATGAGTGGTTGACCCCTATCCTGTTTATCACCGGGATGGCGGTGCTGGCGGTGTGGGGATGGTGGGAGCTGCACACGCCGCAGCCGATGGTGGACCTGCGCACCACCGCGCGGCGCCAGGTACTGCTGACCAACATCGCTTCCGCGGTGTTCGGTTCGCGATGTCCATGGCCCTTCCTCAGCTGCTGCAACTGCCCGAAGCCACCGGTTACGGGCTCAGGCAGTTGATTCTCGTCGCAGGCCTGGTGATTGCGGCTAACGGGCTGATCATGATGACGGTGGCGCCGGTCGTAACGCGAATCTCGCGGACCCGAGACCCGAAGGCGACGTTGATGATCGGCGCGCTCGTGGTGGTTGCCGGGTATGGGTTGAGCCAGGTGTGTTGATGTCGAGCATCTGGCAGTTCGTGATCGCCTCCAGCATCATCGGCGTGGGCGTCGGGCTTGCCTATGCGTGATGCCCACGCTCATCATGGCCGCTGTTCCAGTGTCCGAGACTGCGGTGGCCAACAGCCTCAGCCCGTTGATGCGTTCCGTCGGCACGTAGCTGTCCAATTCGGTCGCGAGAGTCGTGCTCGCACACATGACGATCGAGCTGGGCGGTGCGGCGCTGCCTTCGCTCACCGGATTCCGCGTCGTGCTGGGCATCGATGCGGGCGCTGCGCTTTTCGCGCTGCTGATCGCTGCCTTTCTACCAGGCTCCGCGCGTTCCGGGGACCGGCAGCTCGCGCGTCGACCGATAGCCAGGACGTTCGCACGAACGGGCCGTCGGCTGCGCCGCTGATCTGGGCCTGGAGCCTCTGCATCGGGCAGTGCTGCTGCTGAGCACAGGTGAAGGGAATCCCTTCAATGGTGCAACTGCTACGCAAGATCGGACGGGCACTAGAGGCGCGATGGCAATACTTCGGTGGTTGAAGGGTTCGGTGAAGGGTCACTTCGCGTCTCGTGCCCATGTGCTCGACGGGAGATGGGATGGAGCAGGGGTTGCTGAAGCAGTCGTGCGGTTCGCTGGTCGCTGAGCTGTGCGGGCCGCACGTCCTCGTCCGGCTCCGGGATGAGGCGACGGCGCAGGATTCCTCCATGGCGCAGCTGCCACGGACTCCGAATGAGCTGTTCGTGGCGGTCTCGCGCGCGGCACAGCAGACACCGGCTCTGCACACCGAGCTGCCCGCTCTGCTGGAGCCGCTGATCAACGCGACGGGGGTTGTGCCTCGGGTACTCTGGCTTGCCGTTGCCGGCTTCGGCAACGGCGGTCTGCCGCAGCACCTGTCGCAGCGTTTCGGGCTGGACGTCGTGGTGCCGGATGTTCAACCCACGATGGTTGCTGGTACCGGTGCCTACGCCGGTCGTTCTTCTGGTGGCAGCGGTTGGTACTTGTTCCGGGCGGGGAGCCGGCCGTGGCTGTTCAGCACGCGGTACCCGGTCCCGAGCTGGGAGCGGGCGCTGCCGATTCAGCGCATGGTGCACGGCACCGCGGTCGTGGAGCCAGTGCCGGCCGGTGTCTTGATTCACGACGTGCGGAACGCGCCGTGGAACGCTGGCCATGTTGCTGTTCGCGTTTCCGTTGCTGACCGATTCCCGAGGCTTCTGGTCGGGGGATCGCCACTGGTTTCGCCTGGTGCGGTGAGCGGATTCCTGAAGCAGCTTGCGGATCCGGTGCTGTCGGCGTTGGTGCTCGTGCCCATTGCCGCGGATGCGAGCCGGTACCAGTGGTTGGTGGACCTGGCAGTCCAGTCGGCCAGACATGTCAACTTCAGCACCGGAGCGATCCTGCCGAGCCTGGGATCTCAAGCAGCGACCGTCGTACTTGATTCGTTCGGGCAGCAGCGGTTCCGCCCGTTCGCTACGCTGGTGCACCAGCCAGCTGGAGGCGGTGACCAGAAGGTGTTGGAGATTGCCGAAGCGCCGCCGGGTTGGCAGCGCTGCGGCCCACGCAGCTACCTGTTCGTCGCTGAGGATTCAGGGGACAGAGTGCTGGCCGAAGTGGTGCCCTCCGGGATCGTCCTGCACCGGACCGGCACGACCTTGGACATCAACACCGCTGCGCTCGCCCTCCCGTTCAGCCCGGACGAGTGGGTGCTGAACGTGGGTTCGGCCGGGGAACCGGTGTGCAATGAGCTACTCAAAGCTGCTGAATCGCTGCTGCACGGGATCGATCCTGCGAGTTGTGCTGCCGCGCGGCTGCGGGTGTACGGCGAACTCGACCGCAGTACCGCAGCTCGGGTGCGCAGCCTCGCCGCAGGAGCCGGAATCCCGGTCGACCTGCCATCTACACCTCCGCCCGTGTCGAACACCGATCCCGTTGTTGGATCGCCGGTCGAGCTCAGTTCGACGGCGGCGCCTGCACACCCGGCAAGCGCGAGTTCCGATGAAGCCGCTGACATCGCCTTGCCGGCGGCGGATTCCAAGGTGACGCCGGACGAATCGCACACCCCCAACGTGCCCGGAAATCAGGTGGGACCCGGAACATCGCGGCTGGAGGATCTGGTCCCCGAAGCGGTCACACGACCGGCGGACGGTCTGGTTTTCGCTTCACAGACAGCGGAAACGCGCATGGTGATCATGTCCGCGCCAGTTTCAACGGTCTCCGGTCTGCCATCGCGACGATCACCTTCTGCGAGCGAGCCAGAACCGGATCCCGACGCTCCGCAGGATCTGAATGCGCCGGACGATCCGGAAGCGACGACCGGCGCCGCACATGGGACGCAAGCCGTGGACGACGAGGCTGCGCAGGAGGATGACACCGTCCCGGAGCGACCTTCCGACGTCGTGTACGACCCAGTCGAAGAGGAAGTCGCTCCCGCCCCCCTAGAAGACGAGCCGATCTCAGCCGACCAGTCGCACGCTGCGGTGCAGACGGCCGACGATACTGCCGAAGAGGCCGACGCACCCCGGGCGCTCGAGGTCAAGGATCGAAAGAGCACCACGACAGAGCAGAACCGGTTCACGTCGGCTGCGGGTGACGCGTTCTCGGAGGCGTTGGCAACGGTGAACGCAGCGATGGCCACGTGGCCATCGCTGCGGCATGGCGAGGATTCCGGTGCCAAGGCCGACTACGTCGCAGTGTGCTTGTTCCTCGGTAAGGGCGAAGGCGGTGCGGAGCAGCTCAACTTGGCGGTGCGCAGCGGCGCTGTCACCGAGTTGGACGGCCACGTTCCGTGCCTGGTCTCCGGGATGCGGCGCTTGCCGACCCACCGCCGCCCTGTTCTGCGGCAGAGCAATGTACCGGGGTCGCTGGAGGAACGCGCCACCCCCGGAACTCTGCTGGCGGAACCAGGTTTCCTCACCGCGAGCATGGATCTAGACGTGACCGTGCCCGGCGCGCAGGTTGATCTGCTGATCTGGCCGAGCGGCGCCCGCCGCACATCGGAGCTGTCCGTGAACCGGCAGATCGACGAGGTCGTCTTCCTCGCCGGGGCTAGGCTCAAAGCGCTCGCCGTGCGCGAGGCCGATGGGGACGAGGTGGAAGACGACGATGAAACGCCCGCTCCGCGGATCGCGGTGCTGTTCCGCGAACTAGCGCCGGGCGAGCACTCATCCGGCGCGGAACTGGACGAGAAAGACCTCGCTGCCCTGGCCAAACTGGACAGTGCACTTGCACGTCGGCGACGATCGAAGCTCAGGGTGGTCGACGACGAGGACCTGGTCGTCCGTCTCACACGCTCGATGGTCGAAGCGACCGATGATCACGCCGCAGCAGAAATGCCCTTGATCGCCAGCGCGTCAGCAGGCCAGTCGTGATGGCCAGAGCCTCCCGACTCAGCGCGTGTTTGATCGCGGCCGGTGGACTGCTTCTGGTGGGGGCCGGCCCAGCGGTGGCGCAGGACGCCCCGCCGCAGATGCCGACCGGCGAGAACTGCATCCAGCCGCCGACGGTGACCTACGAAGGGATGCCGTGGGCGCAGCAATTGCTGGCACCGGAACGGGTTTGGGATCTCACCCAGGGCCAGGGGGTCAAGGTCGCGGTCGTGGACACCGGGGTCGATGCCCGGACTCCGCAGCTCGCGGGTGGGAAGGTGCTGGCCGGTAAGGACGTGATCCACGGCGCCGGTGGACCTGCCGACGATGATTGCTTCGGACACGGGACGTTCGTGGCCGGAATCATAGCGGCCTCTCCCGTTCAGGGCTCCGGCTTCGCCGGTGTCGCCCCCGGCGCGCAGATCGTTCCGGTCCGGGTCGCCACCGGCGTTGAGGAGCGCACTGGGGACATGTTCACGCCGGCGGCACTGGCCCGGGGTATCCGGGCTGCGGTCGATCTCGGTGCCCGCGTGATCAACGTGTCTGCGAGTACGAACGCTCCGGCCCCGGAACTTGCCGAAGCGGTGCAGTACGCAGCGCAGCACGACGTGCTGATCGTCGCCTCGGCGGCGAACGGAGCTCTGGAAGGTGACCCGGTCACCTATCCGGCGTCCTATCCGGGGGTGGTCGCGGTGGGTGCGATCGATTCCGCTGGTGAACACGCGAGCTTCTCGCAGGTCGGACCGTACGTATCAGTGGTGGCGCCTGGAACGGACGTGGTGAGCACCGGTCCGCACGGACCGGGGCACTGGCAGGGCAGCGGTACCAGCTATGCGGCGCCGTTTGTATCCGGAGTGGCCGCCTTGGTACGCGCCTACCACCCGCAGTTGACGGCAGCACAGGTCAAGCAGCGGCTGGAGATGACGGCGAGCCATCCGGCGACCGTGCTGCCCGACCCCGCGTTGGGCTGGGGGACGGTGAACCCGATGGCCGCGGTTTCATCCGTGGTGAACGGGGAAGGTGCTGAGGGAGCCACGGTGGTACCTCGGTCGCCGAAACCCGCATCGGTCCCGCCGGAGGACGAGCTCGGGCCGTTGCTGACTCTGATGAGCGCGGTGGGTGCCGTGGTGCTGACGATGACGTTGGTGCTGGTCTGCCGACTCAGTGGCGCGGGGAACCGACGCCGCTGGGGGCGTCCACGGGTGCTGACAGTGGTTCCGGACCGGTCGGCGAAACCAGATCCGGAAGCGGAACAGGCCACCCTGAACTGACGGGCTACGGCGGCTGAGAAGTTGCGTGGATTGGTGCGAGAAAGCTCACCCATCTGCGAAAACACAGTTCCAGTGACGGTGTGTTGCAACCCTGGTCGCTGGATAATTTTAACTTCGTGGGAAATTGGAATTTCACCACCTTGACAAGTAAGTTGGCCCTGGGGAAATGGTTCCTGTTCGGCCAGGTTAGAAATCAAGATTGCCCCGTGCGTGTTTCGGTAGTTTGGTGCGGGAAGTGTGATCTCTCATTGGGTCGGAAAATCGTGAAGGGGTTTGTGGATGCCCGCATCCACAAACCCCTTCACGGGTATCACGCTTGCTCAGTTCTTCACTTCCAGGTTCACGTACCCGCCACTGATCACACACCGGAAGTCGGACCAGCTGTTCGAGACAAGACCGGCATTGCCGCGGTCAACGCACTGGTATTCGGTCTCGTAGCGGCTGTGGAGCTTCCAGGTATCCGCCATCGCGACTCCGGAAACAGATGTGATGGCGATCAGGCTGAATGCGGCAGTAGTAACGCCGCGGGTGATGTTTCTCGGAATTTCGCATTCCTTATGCTAGAAAATTTTCGGACACATTGATCATAGGGTTCCGGCGGTCGGATCCGTGTCGGCTGAACGCAAATCAGGGCGTTTCCGGGGTATTCCCTCGCGAAACTTTGATCATGGTGTCCGCCCGGCCATCGGTGATAATTTTCTTCGCGTCGGCGCCCGATTGATGAACTGATCGAGCGCGATGAGGTGAAGGGGTTTGTGGACGACCAAGTCCACAAACCCCTTCACTTTGTGTCGATATTTGACGAGCCGCTCCGGCCCTTGCATTCGCCGGTGGTCGGTGCGGTGGTGAACGCGGGGAATCTCAGTCCCTTGACTTGGGTGTTGTGCCCTCGACCAGTGGGGTCTGTACGAGTCGCACCGAGCGGCGGCGGTTGACGAACTGTGCACGGCCCGGCACGAGCGTCCGCGGACGCAGATTTCCCAGGAAGGATCCTTCGTCCCTTGGGCAGGACAAGAGCATCGCCGGCGTGCCGAGCTCCCACATCCGGCGGATCGCCGGATTCATCATCGACCGGCTGGCGCCCGATGTGCTGCGCGCGATGATCAAGTGGACACCGATGTCCGAGCCGTGCGGCAGCAGCGGCATCAGCGGTTCGAGCACGCCGCCGCCCATGCCGCCGGACTCGGCGAGCTGGAAGTCGTCGATGAGGATGAACAACCTGCCGCCTTGCCACCAGTCGCGCTTGGGCAACCGGCTCGGGCTGATCTCGGGCCCGGGGATCCGCGACTTCAGGTTCGAGGCGGCGCCCACGATGGAACTCCCCAGCGCCTCTCCGCCGACGGCGTACTCGATCTGGTGCTCCGGCGGGATCGAATCGTGCAGCTCGCGCTGGAAGTCACCGAACATCACCCGCGCTTCGTTCGGCCCGTAACAGGAGACGATCGACCGCGCGATGTGGCGCAGGATGCTGGTCTTGCCTGTCTCGGCGTCGCCGTAGATCAGCAGGTGGGGGTTGGCGTCGAAGTCGTACCACTGGGTGGACAACCCGACGTCCTCGATACCCAACGGCATCCGCATCTCGGCTTGGGGGGACGGTCGCTGCGCCGCGGGCAGTGCGCCGGCCTTCAGCGACACCGGGAGCAACCGGACCTTCGGCGCCGTGGGTGCGGTTGGCTGTGCCAGCGCCTCGGACATCTCCGTGGTGGCGTCGACTAGATCGTCGGTGTCGGGCTGGCCGTCGATGCGCGGAAGTGCCGCCAGGAAGTGCAGTTTGTCTGTGGTCAGGCCACGACCAGGGAGGTTCGGCACGGTCGCCGCCAGCCTGCTGTTGATCTCGGAGTCCACCGGGTCGCCCAGCCGCAGCTCGAACCGGGTGCCCAGCACGTCCCGCAACCACGGCCGCATCTCCGCCCACCGGTTGGCGGCGATGATCAGGTGGATGCCGAAGCTCAGACCCCGGGCGGCGAGTTCGGTGAACCGGTCTTCGAGTTCGTCGAAGTCGTTCCTGATCGTGTACCACCCGTCCACCACGAGGAACACGTCACCGTAGGGGTCCTCGTCGGTGAAGCTGCCGTTCCGGCGGGCCCGCCGGTAGCTGGCCATCGAGTCGATGTTCTGCTCGGCGAACAGAGTTTCCCGGCGGGCGAGCAGGTTCGTCATCTCCAGCACCGTGCGGGTGACCCGGTCCCGGTCCAGCCGGTTCGCGATGCTGCCCACATGCGGCATCTTCGCCAGCGAGCTGAGCGTGCCGCCGAAGTCCAGGCAGTAGATCTGGGCGTCCGAGGCGCTGTGCGTCAGCGCGATCGCGCTGATGAGCGTCCGCAGCAGCGTGCTCTTGCCGGACTGGGGACCGCCGACCACCGCAACGTTGCCCTGGCTGCCGGAGAGGTCGGCCGAGAGCAGTTCGCGGCGCTGCTGGGCGGGCAGGTCGACCAGGCCCACGGGCACTTGGAGGTCGGTCGTCTGCAGGTCGCCGACCGGGCGCGGCCCGAGCTCCGGGTGGTCGACCAGCGGCGGCAGCAGCTGGTCCAGGGTGGGTGACTTGCGCAGCGGTGGCAGCCAGACCTGGTGCGCGCGCGGACCGATGTCCTGCAGTCGCCCCAGCAGCACGTCCAGCATCGTCTGAGCGGGTTCGTCGGTGTTCTCCGGCTCCGCCACTGGTGCGGGTTCCGTCGCGGCAGTGGGTTCGATGTAGTCGGTGCCGAAGGCGACGACCTGTTGCTCAGCCTCGGCGCGAGTGCTGCGCTGGCGCTTGCTCCGGTACTCGCCGGAGACGTAGGCGCCCTTGAAGCGGACCAGGCTCGTGGTGTCCGGGCGGAGGTAGCCGTTGCCCGGGCTGGTCGGCAGCTCGTAGGCGTCCGGCACACCGAGCACGCTGCGGCTTTCCATCGCCGAGAAGGTGCGCAGACCGATCTTGTACGACAGGTGGGTTTCGATCTTGCTAATCCTGCCTTCGTCCAGTCGCTGCGAGGCCAGCAGAAGGTGGATCCCGAGGCTCCGACCGAGGCGGCCGATCATCGCGAACGTTTCGACGAACTCGGGCTTGTTGGACAGCAGCTCGCTGAACTCGTCGACGACGATGAACAGCGCGGGCATCGGTTCCAGTTGCGCCCCTTGGGCGCGGGCCGCCTCGTAGTCCCGTCGTGAGGCGTAGTTGCCGGACGCGCGCAGGTGCTCCTGGCGCCGGTTCATCTCGCCGGCCAGCGCGTCCTGCATCCGGTCGACGAGTTCCAGTTCGTCGACCAGGTTGGTGATCACGGCCGATGTGTGCGGCAGCTGGTCGAAGCCGAGGAATGCCGCGCCGCCCTTGAAGTCGACGAGCACGAAGTTGAGCTCTTCAGAGGAGTGGGTGGCCGCCAGCGCCGCCACCAAGGTCCGCAGCAGTTCGCTCTTGCCCGACCCGGTCGCGCCGATGCACAAGCCGTGCGGCCCCATGCCGCCCTCGGCGGACTCCTTGATGTCGATCTCCATTGGGACCCCGTTGCCTGCGATCCCGATCGGGACGCGCAACCGCCGCTTGGCCGTCATCCGCTCTCGCCGGTACTTCACCGGGTTGAAAGTGCGCACGTCACCAAGACCGAGCAGGGTGGACAGGTCGTAGTCCACCGCCAGCGGCTCGTCCGACTCGGACACTTCGCCGACCCGGAACCGGGCCATCGTCCTGGCCAGGGCGGCGGCCCTCGCAGTGCTGACGTTGTCCGGTGCGCACAGCTCCTTGCTGTGCGGCTTGCCGAGCCTGTCGAACGAGACTGTGTGCACCTCGTCCTGGTCGACCTCGAGGAACAGCGCTCCGGCCTTCGCCTGCCACGGGAAGGATTCCCCGACGTCGAGCACGATGGTGTTGCGGTAGCCCTCGTCCCCGGCGCGGTGGTCGTCGGGCAGCTGGATCCCGTCCACGATGATCACGACGAACGGTTCGCTGCTGGTGATCGGGGTGTCCGGCTCGAACCGCGGCCGGGAGGTGAAGGTGTTGCCCCCGAGCAGTTCTTCGACCTCGCCGAATGATTCGGCGACCAGGCGACGTGCGCCGGCAGCGTCCTGGCTCACCATCGACTGGTTATGCGGCAGCCACTTGAGCCAGTCCCAACGACTGCGGCGCTCCGCCGTGACGCACAGCGCGATCTGCACGTCACCCGGTGCGTGCGCGGTGGCGAGCTGGGCGAGCATCGCTCGCACCAGGCCTGTGACATGCTCTTCATCGCCACGGAACCGGATTTGCCCGAAACCGCGCAGGTACACGGCGATCGGCGAGTTCGACAGGGTCGAGTAGGCACGCAGGAACCGGCGCAGCGCGTGCGCCGCCAGTGGTTCCAGGTCTTCGATCGGTTTGCTTTCCGGCGGTACCAGTTTCACCGAGGACCGCTGCTTGCCGAGTCCGATGCGGACCTCGCCGAAGTCGTCGTGCGCCGGCCGGCGCTCCCACAGCCGGTATCCCAGTGCCAGCGACCACAGGGAACGCGGATCTGGGTGGATCCAACGTGCCGACTGCTGCTGGTCGGCGAGTGCCTTGCGCACCCGGCGGCGGGTCTGCGCCAGGTAGCGGATGTAGTCCCGCCGGTCCCCGTTCAGCTTCTGCTTGTGGTTGACAGAGTTGCGCAGGAACTGGACCAGGATCATGCCGACCGCCGCGGTCGCCATGATCCCGCCGCCGATGTAGGCCATCGGGCCGGACCCGGGCCGGACGAACATCATGACCATCGCCAAGGAGCTCAACGCCATCGGTGCGTACATCAACACCGAGCTGAGCCCACTGTCCGCCGGTTCCGGTACGGCGGGTGGCTCCTGGATGTCGATCTCTTCGCTCGAGGCGGTCGGCTTCGGGCGCCGGGGCCGCCGGGCGAACAACACGGTGCTCACAAGTGCTCTCCCTTTGGTGAGTGGAATCCCGTCGGCAAGCGGCCGTCGGCGTTCCGCTCCGCCCCGCGTGTGCGAGGCCGCTACTTTTCGGGCCGGGTCTCCAACCCTGGCAGGAAGGACCTGGGCACCAAATGGCGATTTCGGAAGAGCGGACTCAGCATCGCACAGTCGATTCGGGAAGGCTACGGTTCGTCCTCGGCGAGCAGGCTACGGACGTGGCCCTGCCAACCGAGGTCCCGTTGGCCGACCTGCTCCCGGCCGTGCTTCCGCAGTTCGGTGCGGAATGGATCGAGCAGGGAGCCGACCACGAGGGCTGGGTCGTCCAGCGCGTCGGTGAAGAACCCCTGGACGAGGACCGCACGCTCACCGAACTCGGACTGCTGGACGGTGAGACCGTCTACTTGCGACCGCGCGCGGACGAACTCGCCCCGATCGATTACGACGACCTGGTCGACGGGGTCGGCGAACGAGCGCGGAACAATGCCGGCTCGTGGAGCCCGGCGCGAACCCGTTGGATGTTCCGCTTCGGCGGTACTTTGCTGCTGTTGCTCGGCTTTCCGCTGCTGCTTGGCGCGGGACCGGTCGTCATGCAAACAGCCGTGGCCGGTGGCATGACGGTCCTGCTGCTGGTGGGCAGCGCGCTGGTGGCACGCGGCGCGGCGAACCTGCTGGTCGCCACGATCCTCGCCGGGCTCGCCGCCGGGTACGGCGCGCTGACCGGGACGTTGCTGCTGCTGGCACTGGCGCCGGCGGCCACGGCGGTGCAGATGCTCAGCTGCGGATGTGCGGGTGCCCTGGTCGCACTGGTCACCGGACTGCTGGCGGTGGCTGACTCCGCGCTCTTGTTCACCGGAGCGCTGACATTCGTCACCGCGCTGGGCATCGCCGGGTTGATCGGCTCGGTGAGCCCGGCGACACCGCTGCAAGCTGCGGCCATCGGGCTGGTGCTCACGCTGATCGCGAGCTTGTTTATCCCCACGTTCGCATTTCGGCTGGCCGGGTTGACCCTGCCGATGCTGCCGACCAACCCGGCGCAGTTGACCGAGGACATCGACCCGGTGCCACACCGGATTGTGGTGGAACGGGGAACGCTGACCGTCGGTTACTCCAAGGCGTTGCACCTCGGAATCGGTGCGGCGCAGTCGATTCTGGTGCTGGAGGTGCTCGCAGGTGAGATCGACGGCTGGGTCGTCGCGTTCTCGTTGGTCACCGCGCTCCTGCTGTTCCTACGGGCACGGCACCCGGACGGCACCGTGCAGCGGTGGGCGGTGATCACGCCCGGCCTGATCTGCGTGCTGACGAACGTCCTGCTGCTGGCCGTGATCCAGGACACGCTCGCGCGAGTGCTGGGATTCTGGCTGGTGGCCGTGGTGATCGGCTCGGTTCTGCTGGTTGCCGGTGAGTTCCTGCCGGGACGCAGGCTGCGCCCGTACTGGGGCCGGGCAGCTGACATCTTCGAATCGCTGACCGCGATCGCCGCCCTGCCGTTGCTGCTCCAGGTGCTGAACGTATACGCGATGATGCGAGGGCTGGCGGGCTGATGCAGTCGCGAAAAGATCAGGTACAGGCCTACTTCTTCGTCGTCGGACGGCTGGTGGCCGCTGTCACCCACGGTCATCCGGACGCGTTGGAGCAGCCGAACAAGCGCCTGCGTAACGGCATCATGTTCGGTGTGCTGGCCGCCGCACTGCTGATGGCGGTCTTCGGCGTCCTCGGCTTGTTCTTGCCTGGCAAGAACTCGTCGTGGCGCGCCACGGGAACGATCGTCGTGGAGAAGGAGAGCGGGGCGCAGTTCGTCTACCTCGACGACCGGCTGTACCCAGTGATCAACTACTCGTCGGCCCGGCTGGCCGCGGGCAATTCCGGAGGACAGGTCGTTTCGGTGTCGCAGGAATCGCTGGCAGGTACACCGGTCGGTCAGCCGATCGGGATTCCTGGTGCGCCGGACTCGCTGCCGACCGCGGGCACTCTCGAGAGCGGGCCGTGGACGGTGTGCGTGCAGCCCGGAGCAACGAGACCGATGGCGAAAGACCCCGTGGTGACGCTTTTGCTGGGTGCGAACCCCGGAGTGTCCACAACGGACGAACAGGGGCTTCTGGTCAGCACACCGGACAACGCGGTCCACCTGGTGTGGAACGGCAGGCGGCACCGGCTGCCGGACCAGCTGGCCGTCGATGCTCTCGGGTACGGCGGTGTTGAACCGGTGCGGGTGTCCTCGGCGTGGCTCGAACCGATTCCCGCAGGGCGAGATCTCTCGGTCCCCAACACCCAGCACGCCGGTTCGCCCGGCCCGGTGATCGAGGGCGCGCCCAGCCTTGTCGGGCAGGTGTACCAGGTGCACAACCCGGCGATGGACGAGGAGCAGTTCTACCTGGTCCGCGCAGACGGGATGACGCCGTTGAACCGTACGAGTGCGGCACTGGTGTTCGCCTCTCCGACGACCCGGGCCGCTTATCCGGGTAGTCCGGTGCAGGCGGTGCAGGTTGGCCCGACGGCGCTGGCCGGGGTGCCGGTGTCAGCTGGGGAAGACCTTGCCACAGGATTCCCGCCCGCCCCGCCGGAACCCGTGGTGCTACCGACGGACTCGCAGGCATGCCTGCGCTACGCACCATCCGGGGCCGGCGAGATGAAAGTGACCCTGCAGTTGCAGCGCAATGCGGACGTCAACGCGGGCTCGGCAGCACTTGCCGAGCACGTCGCCGGTTCCATGGCCGACAGGATCGTGCTCTCGGCGGGCCGCGGCGTGCTGGCCCGGAACCTGCCCGCTCCCGGATCACCGCCGGGAACGGCGTACCTCATCACCGACGTGGGCACGAAGTACCCGCTGGCCGACGAGCAGGTGGTGCAGGCACTCGGCTTCACAGCTGAGTCAGCCGTGCAAGTCCCGAACGAACTGCTGAACCTGCTGCCCTCGGGACCGGTGCTGAACACGGCTGGTGCCACCCAGATCCAGACTCCACAACCATGAACAGGATGATTGGTGAGGGGACTCCCTACGGATTCCGATTGGAACCGGGCTTCGACGCGAAATCCAGCGATGGAGATTAGTCTACTTTCGGTAGCGGTCGAGAAGAAAATCGCTTGCCTTTACTTGAAAATTTCTAGCCTACAACCAGGAGTCTGCAGTGACAGAACAGGGAAACGGGAACACTTTTAACCCCGAAGATGTTTTCGCTCAAGGAAAAAGGCATGACGAGGAATCGGATGCGATCAATGAAATGCTGATTGGCCTGCGTGGCCGGATCGATACCACGTCTCAGAGCAGTGTCAACGACATGACCAAAGCGCTCTTGGATTCCTACGAAATCGCTGTGAACAACCTTCGCGAGAACGTGCTTGCCGATATTTCAAAGATGGCCAAGGACATGGGCGTGACGGTGCAGGATCAGGAGGATCAGGACAAGGACGGCAAGCAGTGGGTTGAGAATGTCGAATTGGCCAACTTCCTCAACATCGGATGATTTTGTGAGAATTTGACAAGAAAGGAATATCCTGTGTCGGATACGAAGAACTACGACTACCCCGTTATTCTTGCGGCTCAGAAGGACATTAGGGAAACCGTAACTCAAGTCGAAGAAAAGGCCAATGGTCTCATTAAGGGGGCTCAGGCTCTGAATGAAGCCGGCTGGAAAGGCGATCCTGCGGATGCCTATTTCGAGACGGCGGGTGTCCTGAAGGGGCGACTGGGGGGCTTCAATCAGGTCATCACAGACCTGGAAGCTTCGGTCCAAAAGGCGGTCGAGGGAATGCAGCAAACGGACGAGGGTGGAAAAAAGCGTATGACCCTTTCCTGATCTTTGAGAGGTTCTGGTGAGTGCCGGGGCGGTCGAGTTGGGGTCGTCCCGGCTCCAGACTCTCCCTCATTTGAGGGCGTTTGATGTGAGTCCGAAACCTGTGAAGTCGCAAGATTAGCAAGGAGGGATACTATGGCTGGCGAAACTCCTAATGTGCCGAGTGAAACTGCTTGGAACGCAGAGGAAATCAGGGCTGCGGCCAAAAGCATCGGAAATATTATGGGCGACATGGGCACGTTCCAGTCCCTGAAGGAACATTGGCCCAATGCTGGTCAGTTCGAGACTGCGCAGTGGCTCGAGCGAATCGTGGATGACCGGCGAAACGGTGTGGTCGCACATGCCGAGCGGATGAAGACCATCTGCGAGGAGATGGAGACCCAGCTGACGAAGATCGCCGATGAATTCGAGAACACCGACGGCGACAACGCCAAGGCGGTCCAGCAAGCAGTCGGCGATATGAAGACCAACATCGACAGTGCTGTCGATCAGTCGCGCACCGGGACCGAGGCCGAACAGCACAACTTCTCCGACGACCCGGACATCGACTCCGACACCAACTCGAGTGACGGGGACGGCTACAACGACGTACTGCCGACTTGAGTCGGTGAGCGCAGCAGTACCAGTCAGTTCGTGACCATCTGCCGGTGACCGGCCGCATCGTGGGTGAGGGAATACGCAATGGCGGAAACGCAGGAGCCCGTCGTCGGCGTGTACAGCGCTTCCGCGCCTCCGATGGCCGTCGACACCTATTCGACTCTGGAGGCAATCCAGGAGATCGTGGCCGACATCACGGATGGCAAGGCGGCTGACGACTGGTACCTGCTGGAGGAGGCGTTCGGGAAGGCGACCGAACGCCTCGGCGAGATCAACACGGATTTCAAGAAGCAGATCGACAAGCTCAGCGAAGCCAAGGTCTTCGAGGGTGAGGCCGGCACCGCGTTCAACGAATATGCGACCGACCTGTTCAAGAAGAGCGAAAGCCTTTACGACACGCTGAAGACCCAGGCGTACGCCACGACGGTGGGAAACATCGGTCACGCCATCCAGTCCTTCTCGGACTACTGGCGGGCCGCGATCGTCAATTCTGAAATCGCCCTGGCGCAAACGGTTGAGGAGATCGTTGAAGCGTATGCGGATGCGGACGCGCCTGAGGAAGGCGCGTTGAGAATTGCGGCGGCCGTCAACGTGGCCAAGGATTTGCTACTCAAGAGGCTCAAGGAGCTGTTGAGCAATCTCGTCGACCAGTACAGCAGCCGTGGGCAAGACCTGAGCCCACTGCACGTCGTCCTGTCCAGCAACGGTCCCGAAGCCACCGGTGACGGCGACGGTGACGGTGACGGTGATGGCGATGGCGAGGGCGAGGGCGATGGCGAGGGCGAGGGCGACGGTGATGGCGAAGGGGACGACGAGGGCGGCGGCGAAGGCGATGGCGAGAGCGGAGGTGATGGCGAGGGTGACGGACAAGATGACGGGGAGGGCGCAGGGAACGACGAGTCGGACGGGGCCAACGACGAGCTGGATCAAGCCAAGGACGACGCAGACGATGCGATGGACAAGCTGAATGACACCGCCGATTCGTACGACGACTCGACCAGTTCGGATGGTGGCACGGGCACCGATAGTTCGTCTGGCGGCGACACCGGTGGCGAGAGTGATACCTCCGGCGAAGGTTCGGGCGGTAGCGGGAATAGCGGTGCGCTGGACGATGCGGCGCAGGCGGCCAACGACGCGATCGGCGACCTGGCGAATGGTGCGGGTACAGGTGGCGAGGGCTCAGGCTCCTCCGGAGATATGGGTTCAGCAGGGGGTATGGGCTCAGGCGGGGACCCCGCTTCTGGTGAAGGTACGGGTTCCGGGGGAGATCCGGGTTCTGAGGGCGCTGGTGGCGGTGGGACGCCCACCGGCGGGGGTACTGGTGGCGGCGGGACGCCCACGGGCGGCGGTACCGGTGGTGGCTCCAGCGGTTCGGGTTCGCAGGGCAAAGGAAAGAGCGACTCGTCTGGCAAGGGCGACAGCGGCGCGTTGAAGGACGCGGAGCAGGCGGCTCAAGACGCGATCGGCGATCTGGCCGGTGGCGGATTAGGCGATACTCCTGGCACGGAATCCGGTGGCCCCGGCGGGTCCTCGGGCGGAGCACCCACGGGTGAGGACGCGGGTAAGGCC
>NZ_JBEOVY010000061.1:0-27893 GCF_040295745.1 Saccharopolyspora sp. NPDC002686 | reverse complement strand
ACCTTCGCTCCGTTCTCATGCATACCGGTGTCCTGCCTGAGCGATCCGAATATCTTGAGCGGATCGGACCATGGCTTGACGCTGCTCACATGTCTCCCGCTTCGTGCAGGATCGGCCACAGCTCCACCGGTTCCTGATCGGCGAAGGGCATGTCCGCTGCGATCTGCTGCGCGCGCTCGAGGTTCTCGCAGTCGAGCAGGTAGAAGCTGGCGAGGTACTCCTTGGTCTCCAGGTACGGGCCGTCGGTGACCGCCGGAGCACCGTCCTTGCGGCGGATGAGCTGGGCGTTCGCCGCGTCCGCCAGGCCGTAGGCGCCGATCAGTTCGCCGGTCTCGCGGTACTTGGTGTTGAAGGCGTCCTGCTTGGCGATCGCCTCCGGCCACTGCTCCGCCGGGAAGGAGTCCCACTTGGCCTGGTTGCCGTAGATCATCGCGACGTACTTCATCGGGTGTCCTCCCGTCCCGCACGCCCGCTCGGCGCGCTCCCGACCATCAGTCGGAGCACGAGGCCGCACTTCTACATCTCACCACATCTTTCTTCGAGAAGGCGCTGACCAGCGACGACGGATCAGTGGCAGCAGTCGAGGACCTGCGGCGTCCAGTCGCGGGCGAGGACGTCGACCAGCCCCAGGTCGGTGATCTTCACGCTCGGCGAGACCGCCAGCGTCAGCGTAGACACGCTCATGAACGGGTTCGCGTGCCGCCACCCCCACGCCTCGAGCGCTTCGCGCACTCGGCGGCTGCCCGCCACGGCCTCCGCCGCCGGCTCCGCCGACATGACGCCTCCGACGGCCAGCGGCAGTCGCGCGACCACGCCTCCGGCGTGCGCGACCGCCACTCCGCCGTCGTCGGCCAGCACCGCTTCCGCGGTGGCTCGCATCGCTCGCCGGGTCGTCCCCAAGGTGACGAAGTTGTGGCTGTCGTGGGCATAAGTCGTGGTCAGGGCACCGTCGGCGAGGTCCATGCCGATCACCGGGACGCACGCGGTGTTCGGCCGGCCGTGGCGGTTGCGGACCCAGAGGAGCGCGACTTCGCCCTCCCAGCGGACTTCGCCGTCGACGACCTCGAGCTCGACCTCGGCAGCCCGGGTGTAGGTGTCGACCGGGTTGACCTGCAGGGCGCGGAACTTGTGGGTGCCGTCGGGGAGGTCGAGGTGCCAGCGGAACTCGTCCGCGGCGATGTCGGTGATCTGCACCGAACCGGCGAAGGGGTGCTCGACGTCGGGCTCGGGGTAGGTCGCGGCGCCGTCTCGGGCCACCACGGTGCCGCCGGCGATGACCGTGTGGACCGCGAAGTCCTGGAGCTCTCCGTCGAGGAGCAGCAGGTCGGCGCGCTTGGACGGAGCGACCACGCCCCGGTCGTACTTGCGCAGGCGCTGCGCGGGGTTCCAGGTCAGGGCCCGCAGGGCGTCCAGCGGCGCGAGACCGGCTTCGACGGCCTTCCGCCCGATGTGGTCGAGGTGGCCCTTCTCCGCGATGTGGTCGGCGGCGAGGTCGTCGGTGACCAGGCACAGCGGCGGCAGTTGCGGCAACGCCGTCAACGCGCCGACGACCTCCGGGAGCAGGCACTTCTCCTGCAACATCACCGTCATGCCGAGCCGGGCCTTCTCCACCGCGACCTCGGGGCTGTTCTTGGTGTGGTCGGAGTCGATGCCGGTGGCCAGGTAGTCGCTGAGCTCCTCGCCGGAGAGGTTCGGGCAGTGCCCGTCGAGGATCGTCCCGCGCTCCCGGGCGACCCGCACGATGTCGTGCATCCGCTGGTCACCGGCCACGACAGCCCGGTAGTCCATCACCTCGGCGAGCGCGGAAACCCCGTCCCAGCCGAGGAGTTCGTCCACGTCCTCGGGGTCGAGGTGCGCGCCGGAGTACTCCATCCCGGCCAGCGCGGGAACGCACGACGGCACACCCCACAGCTGCGTCTGCGGACTCCGCGCGCCCTGCTCGATCATCCACCGCATCGCGGCCTTGCCCGCGACGTTGACGATCTCGTGCGGATCCGCGAGCACCGTCGTCGTCCCGCGCGGCAACGTCAACCAGGCGAAGGCGGCCGGTGTGGTGAACGAGCTCTCGACGTGCATGTGCGCATCGATGAACCCGGGCACGACCAGCCGGCCCGCCGCATCGATCACCTCGGCGGCCTCCGGTCCGGCCCCCGGCGGCACCACACCGCTGATCACCTCGCCGGTGATCAGCACATCGGCCTCGAACACCTCCCCGGTGAACGTCGAAACCACGCGCCCACCGGAAATCCGCAGGTCAGCCATGCCTCTCCCTTTCCGGTCAGTGGGCGTTGGTGAAGAAGAAGAGCAGCAGGAACGGCAGCAGGATCCACATGCCCAGGTGGACGTCCCGCCACCGGCCCGCGACCACCTTGATCAGGACGTAGGCGGTGAGGGCGGCGGCGATGCCGTTGCCGAAGTTGCCCCAGAAGATCGTGCATGTCACCAGCAGCGCCGCCGGGACCGCCTCGGTCAGGTCGCTGAGGTCGACCCGCTGGAAGCCGCGCATCATGCTCAGCCCGACCACGATCAGCACCGGGGCCGTCGCCGCGGACGGGATCATCGTCGCGAACGGCGTCAGCAGCAGGAGCAGGAGGAACAGCCCGGCCGTGGTCAGCGAGGTCAGGCCGGTGCGACCGCCCGCGTCGGAACCGGCCGCGGACTCGGCGTAGGTCGTGACCGACGGGGCGCCGACGAGCGAGCCGCCGGTGATCGCCACCGAGTCGACCAGGAACGTCCGGTTGATGTTCCGGTCGCTGTCCCGGGTCGGGCCGATCCGCTCGGTCACCGCCAGCACCACGCCCGTCGCGGAGAACAGCTCCGAGGCGAAGAACGCGAACAGGTACTGCAGGTACTCGGGTCGCAGCGCGCCCCAGAAGTCGATGTCGAAGGCCACCGGACCGAGGCCGGCCGGGGCCTGGAACCAGTGGTCGGGCAGCTCGGTGACGCCCAGCGGGATGCCGATGATGGTGAGCGCCACGATGCCGATCACGAACGCGCCGGGCACCTTCCGCGCCTGCAGCGCGGCGACCAGCACGATCCCGCCCAGCGCGAGCAGCACCTCGGCCGAACCGAGATCGCCGATGTCCAGGCCCTTCGCGGTCGGCTCGAGCATGCCGGAGAGCTTGAACCCGACGTAGACGATGAACAGGCCGATCGCGGTGCCGATGGCCAGCCGGATGTTGTCCGGGATCACCTTGGCGAGCAGTCCGCGCAGGCCCAGCACCGACAGCACCAGGATCGCGATGCCCGACCAGAAGACCATGCCCATGGCCACCGGGTACGGCACGTGCTGCTGCTGGATGAGCGTGGCGGCGACCAGCGCGGTGCCGCCGAGGCCCGGCGCGAGCACGAACGGCATGTTGGCGAAGAAGCCGACCGCGGCCGTGGCCAGCACGATCGTCAGGATCGTGCCGGTGGTCGCCGCCTCGTGCGGCACCCCGGCCTTGGCGAGCATCCCGGGGATGACCACGACCGCGTAGGCCGAGGCGAAGAACATGCTCAACCCGGCGAGCAGTTCGGTGCGCACCGAACTGCCCCGCTCGGCCAAGCCGAACCAGCGGTCCAGCTTCGCCCGCTTCACATCGACCATCGGTCGCGACTCCCCTGGTGAACGTTGCAAGCGTTTGCATTGCAAGCGATTGCAGGGAGGTTAAGCAGCGCGGTATGAAGGTGTCAAACAACGCGAGGGAGGACTCGATGGCGCGGCTGGCCGACGTGGCCCGCAAGGCCGGGGTGTCGGTGGCGACCGCGTCGCGTGCGCTGGTGCGGCCGGAGATGGTCGCCGAGCGCACCCGGCAGCGGGTCCGCGACGCCGCGATCGAGCTCGGCTTCCGCTACCACCCGTCGGCGCAAGCCCTCGCGACCGGCCGCAGCCGCCTGCTGGCGCTGCTGGTGCCGGACCTGACCAACCCCTTCTACGCGCCGATCATCGCCGGTGCGCAGCGCGCCGCCGAAGAAGCCGGCAACGACCTGCTGGTCGTGGTCACCGACGAATCGCCCGAGCGCGAACGGCTGCTGATCGACCGGATGCGCGACCGGGTGGACGGCTTCCTGGCGATCGCCCCGCGTGGGGCGAGTTCGCTGTTCACCTCGCTGGACGTGCCGCTGGTGCTGGTCGACCGGCGGGTGCGCGGCGTGCCGTCGGTGCTCCTCGACACCCCTGGTGGGCTCGACGAGCTGGGCGCGCACCTGGCCGAGCTCGGCCACCGGCGGATCGCCTACCTCGGCGGACCGCGCGGATCGTGGGCCGACCCGCGCCGCTTGGAGGGATTGCAGCGCGGGTTCGGGCACGAGGTCGTCGCTTTCGGACCGCTGCCACCGACTTTCGAAGCCGGCAACGACATCGTCGACACATTGTTGAACAGCGAATGCACCGCTGCCGTGGCCTACAACAGTGCGCTGTTCCTCGGTCTGCTGTACCGCTTGGCGCAGTTGGGCATCCAGGTGCCGGAGTCGTTGAGCGTGTGCTGCGCGGACAACATCGCCGGTCTCGGCCTGGCCGTCCCGGAAGCGACCGCGCTGCACGTGCCCTCCGAAGAGGCCGGTTCGTCAGCGGTCGACATGCTGCTCAGCGCGGTCGACGGACGCTCACCGGAACCGCGCCATCGCTCGGTTCCGGTGAACCTCGTCATCGGCAAGACCACCGCAGCGCCGCGTTGATCATCCGATCGCGAAGTGTGAATTCACTCGAAATTCGGGATTCAGCCGCCTCCCTCGTTACATTACGTGCGGAAATGCGGTAAGAATTCACGCGTGTGGACCAGCACCAGATCAACAGCCGAAGCGCTCGACCATGCCGATGTGCTCGCCGATCTGCGCGTCCGCTACGACCTGCCACCCGGCCTGATCCGCCTCGACGGTGACAGCGGCGGACCGGCGCGCACCACCACCGACCGGCTGCGCCGCTTCGTCATGCACCGGCGCGGACCGCACACCGGTCGCCCGCGCGGTGAATCCGACTGGCGCCGCGAAGCCCGGCTCGCCGCGATCGCGCTCGCCCCGCTGATCGGCGCCGCGCCGAAGGAGATCACGGTCGGCGAATCGACGTCGATCAACCTGTTCAAAGCCCTGCTCGCGGCCGCACGACTGCGCCCGGGCCGGTCGATCCTCGCCATGGGACGGGACTGCTTCGCCGCGGACCGATTCCTCGCCCAGTCCGCCGCCGACTACATCGGTGGCCGCCTGCACCTGTTCGACGACATCTCCGAGCTCGCCGCCCTGCCGGGCGACGAAGTGGCCGTGGTGGTGCTGTCGCACACCGACCTGCGGACCGGCGCAGTGCGCGATTCCGCTGCTATCACCTCCGAAATCCACCGCCACGGCGCGCTGGCGCTGTGGGACCTGAGCTACTCGACCGGTGCGCTGAACGTGGACCTGCGCGGCTGGCGCGCAGACTTCGCCATCGGCTGCGGGCACCGCTACCTGGGCGGCGGAGCCGGAGCACCCGCCTACTCCTTCGTCGCCGACCGGCACAACGACGCCTTCCCGGTGTGCACCCGCGCTGGCGTGCAGCACCCGCTGGCCGACGGCTTCACCGGTACGGCATCGACGCTGTCGGTCTCCGAACTCCGCACCGGGCTGTCGATCCTGACCGGCATCCCGGCGGAAGCGCTGGCCGCCAAGACGGCCGGCCTGGTCCAGCTGTTCCTGGACCGCCTGGACGACTTCTGCGCGGACACCAAGATCGACATCGTTCGGTCGACCTCGCCCACCGGCTCGCAGCTGGTCCTCCGCCACCAGCACGCCGAGCACATCGCGGACGCCCTCTTCGACCGCGACGTCGTCGTGGAGCACGCGGAACCGGACCTCCTCCGCCTGAGCTTCGCCCCGGCCTGGCTCCGCTACGTCGACGTCTGGGAAGCCGCCGAACAACTCCACGCAACCCTCCACGAAGTCTCCTGACAGCTCGGGATTTCGGCAAGGGCCATACCACTCGGCCGAGTTAGGTCAAGTGGCCGAAACCTGTTGGCCCGCAGGACGATCCGCGCTGGCCTGTTGACCGATCCGCACCGCTGATCCTCCCGGCATGCTCGAAAGCAGACATCCGCTGGAGAGGAGCAAGTCATGGGTGCGATGGGCCTTGTGCCGCAAGTACGAGTTCGGGCAGCACGCTGGAAATCCGGGGAGTTCTCCGGGATTCGGCGAATCAGGTTCGGCACTGGAGACTGGGTGCATGACTGTGCATCCGCGCGTGGCGGAAGTCGTTGCCGACTACCTGGACCTGGTCGACGCCGAAGCGGGCGGGCTCGTGACCGGCCTGTACTTGGAGGGGTCGGTGGCGATCGGGGACTTCCGGCCGCACGCGAGCGACGTGGACTTCGTCGCGGTGGGCGAAGACCCACCGGACGCTGTGGCTCTCGCTGCACTGGAACGCGTTCACGCCCGGCTCGGGGAACGCCGCCCTGGACTGCACTTCGACGGTGCTTACCTGACGTGGCAGGACCTGGCCGGCGGTCCGGACGCCGCTGTCGGCAGGCCGAGCATCGAAGAAGGACGGTTTCGCGCGACGAGCGATCGGCTGAGCCCGGTCACGTGGCACACCCTCGCGCGGTACGGAGTCGTCTGCCGCGGTCCGGCAGTCGCTGACCTCGACATTTGGGCGGACGACGAGGTGCTGGCCGCTTGGCAGGACGCGAACCTCGACGAGTACTGGGGACGACTGCTGGCCCGGACCGCTGGACTCGTCGACTCGCCCGGCCCGTTCTCGCGGACCGACGACGCCACGGCCTGGACGGTCACCGGAGTTCCACGGCTGCACTACACGCTGACCACGGGCGACATCACGTCCAAGGACGGCGCGGGTCGCCATGCGCTGCGGGTGTTCCCCGAGCGGTGGCACCGCGTGGTGCGTGAGGGGCTGCGCATCCTCCGCGCGGAGGACGACCAGTCGCTGTACGGGGATCCCGGGGAGCGCTGGCAGGACGTGCTCGCGTTCGGCGAGATGGTCATCGCCGATGCACACCGGTGCTACGCGGAGCGGCACCGAAGCTGACGGCAATGCCGGTAGACGGAGGGAGGAAGATCAGGTCGACCAACTCGACCGTCCGAATTGGACTTGTGGGCGTTCTCCGGCGCTCGCTTCCGATTTGCGACAGCTCGGCCGAATGGTCGATATTTCCTGGCCGATCGGCCGATCAACCTTCGGGCTGAATCAGTCGATCTCCTGATTCGCGGAACTGATCTTGTGGGCCATCCTGGCAACCGCACCCGGCGTGCGGGGCCACAATCCCCCTCCTCGCGCGCCGGGTGCTCACCTACCAGCGACTCCGGCGTAGACCAGCTCCAACTCGTCGTGCAGCCGGGCCGGCGGCACTTCGACAGCTCGGAGCTGGCGGGTCGTGGTGCGCATGGTGGACACCAGGCGCTGGGCCTGCTGGAGGTCGTGGGTGTTGTTGCGGACCGCCTTCTCGGTGGCCGCGTCGACCACCCGCTCCAGCACGCTGATCGTCGGCCACCAGCGTTCGGCCTGCGAAGCCGTGGCCGGGTTCATCAACTGCTGCTGGAGGGCACCGCGGAGGTCGGCCAGCTGGCGGTAGGTGCGACGGCGCAGCGCCGAACGACCGTGCTGAACTCCGGCCAGCGACTGGGAAACGTACTCCGCCACCGCCGCCACGGCGTCGGCGAACCTGGTCTCCAGGTCCGGTCCCCAGTGCAACGGCCGCAGCAGGAAACCGACGACCAGCACGATCGCGCACCCGACGAGGGTGTCGACGAGCCGGGCCACCGCGTGGAACTCCGCGATCTGGCTCATCTGCAACAGCACCAGGGCGGTCACGACCGCGCTGAACAGGCCGTAGTGGCGGTCGATCGAGACCGGCAGCTTGGCGGCCAGCACGACGATGAACGGCAACGACCACCAACCGGGAGGTACCAACGAGAGCAGCAGAAGGGCGACCAGAACTCCGGCAACGGTGCCGACCGCCCGCAGCACGGTGCGGGCGAAGACCGAACCGGAGTTCGGCTTGAGCACCAGCGCGGCGGTCAACGCGATCCAGTACGGGTGGTCCAGCCCGGCGAGGATTCCGATCCCTTCGGCCAACACCAGGCACAGCACCATTCGCAGCACCTGAGCCCAGGTGGAGCGGCCGAAGGTCAGGGGAACGCGCTCCTTCTCGCTCGCCACCGCGGAGTGCTTCGCGAGCCGGAACGCGTTGACCAGATCGGCGATGCCCCGGTCCAGCGCACGCGCCAACGGCGAACCACCGGTGGCCGGCCGGTACGGCGGCGGGACCTCGCCGGTGCGCATGCAGCGGGCCAGCGTGCGCAGCGCATCACGGGCGCGCGGCGACGGGCGTTCGCCCGCATGCACGAGGGAGACCGAGGCTTCGACGATAGGAGTGGCATGGGTGTAGACGAGGTAGAGGCGGTCTCGCACGCGGCTGCGGGACATCGAGCCGCCGCCGACCAGCACGTCGTGCGCGGTGTTCAGCGCCTTGGTCAGCTCTTGGCGCGCGGCCAGCGGCGCGTCGGCATCGAGCATGCGCAGCGTCGCGTCGAAGATCCCCGCGACCGCGCTGCGCGCCGGAGCGGTGCCGCGAACCGGCCAGGTCGCCGCGACCAGCGCGAACAACAGCAGCTCACCGGCGAAGAACCAGGCGATCTGCTCTCCCACCGGCAGGGTCGACGACTGCTCACCGGTGGCGACGATGCAGAACGTCAGCATGTGCGCGCCGCCGGAAGCCCACAGGTCGCCCATCCGACTGGACAAGACGGAAGGCACCGCTACCGCGAGCACGGCCGCGGCCGCCCACCACGGACCGGGCGCGGCGGCTCCGGCGGCGAACCCGAGCGCCCCCAGGACCGCGGCCAGCCCGACCCGGCGCAGCCGGTAACGGTACGAGCCGGTCAGGTCCGAGAAGCTCGCGCACAGCGCGCCGACCGAGGCGAGCACCGCTTCCTCCGTCCGGCCGGTCAACAGCCCGAACAGCTGCGGAACACCGATGCCCAGAGCAACCGCGCACACGCGCGTCCAGTCAGCGGGGATGGACCTCGGCCGCAACTGCCGCAGCAACCAGTCCGGCAACAGAGGTCGGGGCAACGCTCGGCTCATCAGCATGCGCATCCCTTCGGGACGAGGGTCATGCGCTCCACGCCGAGCGGCTGGGGTCTGCGCTCGATTGTCACGCGCCGAAGACCGGCGCACCCGCGATCGGCACCCGGATCACACCGCGGGCTCGATCACACCCGATCGAGGCAGATCCAGATCACACCGGAACTCCCCGATTCCGGGTAGGTCCGGACGCCCTTCGCCCCGGCGAGCGGCGGCTCGAACCGGAGTGCTGAAGTCCTATGTGGACGACCTGTTGACGGCGCTCAGGATCCTGGTCGCCATCGAGGTGATGATCAGCCAGAAGATGGCCGCCATGCCGTAGTTGAGGATCACCTCGAGCTTCGGGTCCGCCGGCATGAACAGGTCCTGGAAGCCCAGCGCCAGCAACTCCGCCCAGGACGCCACGAACTTGGTGATGCCGTTGTCCGGGTTGGCGTTGCCGACCGTCAGGACCACGTGCACCGCCAGCAGCGCGGCGCACGCCGTGCCGAACCACCGGACGACCGAGGTGAACACGCCGAGACCCCGGTGCCACGCGCGGCGCAGATCATCGCGCCGCACACCGCTCCGGTGCGCCCCGGTGCTCACGTCGTCAGCCACAGATCCAGTGTGGCACGCCGCAAGCCGATCAAGCGAAAACTCGCCCGAGCAATCCGCCCACCAGGACCCAGAAGCACGCGGCCAGCCCGTAGTCGAGCAGCACTTGCAGCGCCGGGGCGTCCACCGACAGCAACCCCGGGAAGAACAGCGCCAGCGGCTCGGCCGCCTGCGCCACGGACCCCGCGAGCGGCCCGTCGCTGGCGAAACCGGTCAAGAGGAACAGGAGGTGCAGAACGAGCATCGCGGCGAACAGGAAGCCCACCCCGTGGAACAGCACCGCCAGCCCGCCCTGGCGCTTCTTCGTCGCCATCAACCCGCTCCCTTCCCCGTGAGTCCGCTCTCACTCTGCCAGGTTCCACGCACCTCGCGGGCACCGGCGCTCTCAACATGTGGAAAGGGTGGTTGCGCATCGAGCCACATCTGGGTTTAGCCTGTGGCCGTGGCTCGCGTTCTCCTGCTTCGCCGCCGCGACGGGGTCTCCTAGACCGGCCCCTCGTCGCGGGGTTCGAACGCGCCGGTCGTCGGTCCAGATCCGGTAACCGTGCAGGAGAAGCACTCGCATGAGCAACATTTCCCCCGAACCTCAGGCTTCGTTCACCGACCGCGTGCGCAAGCCGTCGCGCCCCGCTCCCGCCGACCAGCAGCCGTGGAACCCGCAGCTGGGCAGCTCGATGCCGTACCACCGCTACCGCCCGTTCCACGAACTGGTCGAGAACGTATCCCTGCCCGACCGGACCTGGCCGGACAACCGGATCACCCGCGCCCCGCTGTGGTGCGCCGTCGACCTGCGCGATGGCAACCAGGCGCTGATCGACCCGATGTCGCCGGCCCGCAAGCGCCGCATGTTCGACCTGCTGGTGCAGATGGGCTTCAAGGAGATCGAGGTCGGGTTCCCGGCGGCCAGCCAGACCGACTTCGACTTCGTCCGGGAGATCATCGAGGACAACGCGATCCCCGAGGACGTGCGCATCCAGGTGCTGACCCAGTGCCGCCCGGAGCTGATCGAGCGCACCTTCCAGTCGCTGGAGGGCGCACCGGCCGCGATCGTGCACATCTACAACTCGACGTCGATCCTGCAGCGCCGCGTGGTGTTCCGGGAAGAGCGCGAGGGCATCAAGAAGATCGCCACCTCGGCCGCTGAGATGACCCTGGAGCTGGCCGGCAAGTACTCCGACACCGACTTCCGCTTCCAGTACTCGCCGGAGTCCTACACCGGCACCGAGCTGTCCTACGCCGCCGAGGTGTGCGACGCGGTCACCGAGATCTGGCAGCCCACCCCGGAGCGGCCGGTGATCCTGAACCTGCCCGCCACCGTCGAGATGGCCGGGCCGAACGTCTACGCCGACTCCATCGAGTGGATGCACCGCAACCTGGCGCGCCGCGACTCGGTGATCCTGTCGCTGCACCCGCACAACGACCGCGGCACCGGCATCGCCGCCGCCGAGCTGGGCTACCAGGCCGGGGCGGACCGCATCGAGGGCTGCCTGTTCGGCAACGGCGAGCGCACCGGCAACGTCGACCTGGTGGCGCTGGGCATGAACCTGTTCAGCCAGGGCATCGACCCGCAGATCGACTTCTCCGACATCGACTTCATCAAGCGCACCGTCGAGCACTGCAACCAGCTGCCGGTGCCCGAGCGGCACCCGTGGGGCGGCGAGCTGGTCTACACCGCCTTCTCCGGCAGCCACCAGGACGCCATCAACAAGGGCCTGGACGCGCTGCGCGACGAGGCGGGCAAGGCCGGCACGGCGGTGGACGACCACCCGTGGGAGGTGCCGTACCTGCCGATCGACCCGAAGGACGTGGGCCGCACCTACGAGGCGGTCATCCGGGTCAACTCGCAGTCCGGCAAGGGCGGCGTCGCCTACATCATGAAGACCGAGCACCAGCTGGAGCTGCCGCGCAAGCTGCAGATCGAGTTCTCCAAGGTGGTGCAGGCCCGCACCGACTCCGAGGGCGGCGAGGTCAGCCCGACCGAGATGTGGGACGCGTTCTCCGCGGAGTACCTGGAGGCCACCGCGCCGGTGAAGCTGGTGCGCCAGCGGGTCGCCGGGGAGAACGGCAACGAGACCATCACCGCGACCGTGGTCGTCGACGGCGAGGAGCAGGAGATCACCGGTACCGGCAACGGCCCGGTCTCCGCCTTCGTGGACGCGCTCAGCACCATCGGCCACGACGTGCGGGTCCTGGACTACAACGAGCACGCGCTGACCGCCGGTGACGACGCCCGAGCGGCGGCGTACCTGGAGTGCGCGGTGGGCGACCGGATCTTCTGGGGCGTCGGCGTCGACACCTCGACGATCACCGCGATGCTGCGCGCAGTCGTATCCGCGGTGAACCGCGCGAACCGCTGATCCAGCACTCGCCAGGAACGAGCGAACGGCCTGTTCACCTCAACTACTGAGGTGAACAGGCCGTTCGCTTTTATCCACAACCCTGTGGATAACTGTGCACAGCCTGTGGAGAACTCCGGAAGTCTGTGGATGCAGCCACGAGAACAGCCCTCGCCTCGCCGGTTATGTCCAAATTCGACACTTCCGCGCACCGGGACGTCCGGGCGGTTTCAGGCAGGACCACCTGCGGCGAAGGGCTGGGGATCAGGGGACCTTGGCGTCGGAATCGGCGGCGGGGTCGGCCTGGTTCTGCTCTTCGGCTTCGTCGGCCTTCTCCGCGCGGCGGCGGACGCTGCGCACGATCAGCCAGCCGAACACGACCGCGACCACCAGGGCGATCCAGGAGAACCGGTGGAACCACTGGCCGGCCACCAGGCCGAACACGTACGCCAGGGTCGTCACCGTGCCCGCCCAGGCGATGCCGCCGGTCGCGTTGGCGATCAAGAACTTCCGGTACTTCATGCCGAGGATGCCGGCCAACGGCCCGGCCAGGATGCGCAGCAGTGCGACGAACCGGCCGCCGAACACCGCCCAGGCGCCCCAGCGGTCGAACATCCGCTCGGCCTGGCGCACCGGTTTCGGCCCGAAGTGCTTGGGCAACTTGCGCCCCAACCAACCCAGCAGGCTCCGGCCGTAGCGCTTGCCGATCGCGTAACCGATCGAATCGCCGATGATCGCGCCGCTCGCGGCGATGACACCGAGCGCCACCGGGTTGACGACACCCTGCGAGGCGGCGACTCCCGCGCTCACCAGCATGATCTCGCCGGGCAGCGGGATCCCCACGCTCTCCAGGCCGATGATCAACCCGACGACGAGGTAGATCACCCCTGGCGGGATCGAGTCCAGCAGTTCGATCATGGAGGTCCGTTCTGATCGGGTTCCACGCGGCCGTCTACCGCGAACGGCCACCGGCCAGAGTACGTATCCGCGACCGGCCGCGTCGCCGGGAACCCGATTCGCTCCCACATCTTTGGCGCGGTCGCCCATCTGGTGTGACTGTTACCACATCGAACATTCGCGAGCGCTGCTCACGATGCCCACGGGGGAGGGCATTTTGCGCATCATCGGCATTCGCCACATACCCGTTGCCGTGCCGTTCCACAACGAGGAGCGGTGGCTTTCGGGACGGCAGGTTTCCCGCAGGCGCGGCCTGGTCAGCGTGCTGATCGAAATCGACACCGACGAAGGCATCACCGGCATCGGCGAGGCCCCGGCGCACCCGTCGGCGGCCATCGTGCTCGCCGAGCTGCGCGCGGCCGAGCGCTTCGCCATCGGCGAGGACCCGTTCCGCACCGAGCACATCGCGAAGCTCGGCGGCGCCTGGGGCGCGACCAGCACGGCGCTGGCGGCCATCGACATGGCCTGCTGGGACATCGTCGGCAAGGCCTGCGGCCAACCGCTGGTCAACCTCTTCGGCGGGGCGCTGCGCGAGGACGTCGAATACCTGCACCAGATCCCGACCGGCACGCCCGACTGGATGCGGGACCTGGCCGCGCAGGGCGCCGCAGCCGGGTCCGAGAGCTTCCACGTGCAGGTCGGCACCGACGACCTGGGCACCGACGTGGAGCGGATCGCCGCGGTCCGGGACGGCATCGGCGCCGGGCGGTCGATCCGGGTGGACGCCAACGAGGCCTGGTCGCCCGCCGCGGCCTTGCGCGCGTTGCGCGCGCTCGCGCCCTACGACATCGAGTTCGCCGAGCAACCCGTGCCGGCCCGCAACATCCCGGAGATGGCCCGCCTGCGCACCCACACCGGCACCCCGCTGCTCACCGACCAGGTGTGCCGGGCCCGGCAGCTGGAGGTGATCCGCCACGGCGCGGCCGATGCGATCTCGGTGGACAACGCGCTGGACGGCGGTCTGCTGAACATGAAGCGATCGGCGGGCATCTGCGAGGCGGCGGGCATCCCGACCGTCAAGCACAGCCTCGGCGAGCTCGGCGTGGCCACCTGCGCGGCGGCCCACCTGATCGCCGCGACCCCGGGCTTCGACCACGCGAACCAGTCCTACCGCGCCCTGCTCTCCGACGACGTGCTCGAAGGCGGCCTGCTCCCGCACTGCCGCGGCCGACTGCGCGTTCCGCGCAATCCGGGCATCGGGGTCGAACTGGACCGCGATCGGCTGGCCCGGTACGCGGAGCTGTACCAAGTCGCGGGCGACGAGTTCGAGTCGACGAGCTGAACGTGCGGGGAATGCCCGGATCTGCGGCCAGATCGGCGAATGCACTCGACCAAAGACGGTACTGCTCCTGCCGTCCGTTCGGCAGGATGCTGTTACGTCGCGGGAGACAAGAGCGACGCCCCTGGGGAACACAGGATCAGGGGGCAGGGCCGGCAGACGGGGGACACGTCGGGGAACCCGGCCCTCCCTCTCATCCTCTCCACACCCCAGCGGCGGATCCGCGCCCCGCGGGACCATCACCGTCCGCAGAGACCCGTGAGCACTTCGGGTCGTCATAGCGACCCAAAGTGCTCACGGCACCCGGGCGGAGCTATCGGCCGCGTTGATCGGTGCGGGTGAAGTCCGGCCTGCCCTGTTGTCCAGAACCACCCGATCGGTGTACCGAACTTGATGCGGGGTTTCGCACCAGGTTCAGTCAGGCAGCGGAAAGAAAGCTGTCCCGAGGTGAACATGTGGCCGATCGAAGACCCGTGCGAGCAGTTACGTTGGCGCATCCCGTGCCGACCGCCCGCCACCGAGAACGTGTCCGTCCTGGTGGTGGGTGATCGGATCGCTGTCGTGCTGCCACCTGGGGAGACGCTCGTGTTCACCGCGGATGAGGCGGACGGGCTCGCCACGCTGCTGGACAAGGCCGTCGGGTTCGCTGCCAGCGGCGGACCGGATCGATAGGAGGGTGCCGCGTGGGACTGATCGACACCGACCTCAGCTTCGATCCGCGCGACCCCTACTTCCCCGCCCCCGGCGCGACCGGCGTCGAGTGGGCCCTGCAGGTGTTCACCACCGTCAACGGCTACGGCCTGGACGCCGCCAACACCTGGCTCAGCGATGACCGCACCCACCTGCGCGCCGACCGGTACGCCTGGTTCGGCCAGCAGCTGACCGTGGACGCCGGGTCGGTCGACGTCGACGTCGTCAACGACGGCGGCGCGCTGCAGTGGTCCATCGCGGCGCGCCACGCGGAGCCGATCAAGGCCGTCAAGCTGGTGCTGCGCGGACTGCCGCCGGAGCAGCTGCGCGCTGGCTGGTGGGCGCCGAACACCGGGCGGAACTTCGCGCACGGCGTCAACGGCCAGCGCTTCCAGCTCGAGTACCCCGGTCCGGACTGGGCGACGCCGTGGGTGGCCGCGGGCACCGACCAGGCCGGGTTCGCGCTCAGCGTGCGGGATCCGCTGGTGCGGCGGCAGATCTTGCACGTCCAGCAGCCGCCCTACTCGCCGGGCCCGATCGTCGAGCTGGTGCACCTGCCGCTGGCCAGCGCCCGCTCGACGACCTACCGGGTGCCGCCGATCCGGCTCCGGCTCGGCACCGACGCGCAGACCGCGGACGCCGACCTGACCGCGCACATGTCCTTCGTGGAGGGCGCGCAGGGCCTGCAACCGTGGGAAACGCGACCGGACGTGCCGGAGTGGATGCGCCACATCGCGCTGGTGGTGACGCTGCACGGCCAGCACTGGACGGGGTACGTGTTCAACACGTTCCCGCGGATGGCCGAGGCGTTGCGCTTCATCGCGCAGCACATCGAACCGCACCGCGTGCTGGCCTACGTCCCCGGCTGGGAAGGCCGCTACTACTACGTCTACCCGCAGTACCGCCCCGGCGAAGACCTCGGCGGGGCGGAGGGTTTCGCCGCGTTCACCCGCACCGCGCGGCAGCTCGGCGTGCGGCTGATGCCGATGTTCGGCGGCCACGGCGCGAACGTCGTCCAGTACCCGCCGTGGGAGAAGTCGGTGCTGCGCAACGACACCGACCGCTACGTCGAGCTGCTCAACCGCCCGGACTGGGACAGCGACCGGGTCGGCGAGGGCGATCAGGTGTTCCTCAACCCCGGCGAACCGGAGTTCCGCGCGCACCTGGTGGACTCGATCTCGGCGACGGTGGACAACTTCGGCGTCGACGCCGCGTTCCTGGACACCCTCGGCTTCTGGTTCAACGAGCCGCGCCACGACGTGTTCGACGGCTACCGGCAGCTGGTCGGCGACCTGCGCAGCCGCCACCCGGAACTGCTGCTGGCGGTGGAGGGCTGGTGGGACGCGCTGTCCGGGCTCTTCCCCCTGAGCCAGCAGTGGTACGGAATGGACCGCGACCTGCGCAAACCCCGCGTGCTGACCCGCTACGCGCGCACCACCGGCCACCTCGCGGAAGGCACGCCCGGCCCGGGCAGCACGGGCGTGCACGAGAAGGGCTTCCTGCCCCGCCCGGCCGACGTCTTCCACGAGGGCCACATCCCGGTGGTCGGCATCGCGGACACGACGCTGCCGAACCAGGCGGAGGAAGTCGCCGCGATCTGCCGCTGGGCCGCCGAGCACGGCCCCCGCTAGCCGCGTCGCGCGACCTCCGGTTCGGCGCGGTCCGCTCGCGGCACGGGAACGGCCCGCCAGCACGCCGCCACGAGGAGGAAGGCACTGGCCACCAGGGTGAATCGCGCCGACCCCAGCATGGTGATCGCCGTGCCGCCGAGAACACCGGCGAGGCTGATGCCGACGTAGCCGGCGGCGGCGTTGAACGAGATCAGCACGGCGGCGTGGTCCGGTTCGGCGGCGACCAGCTGGTGCTGCTGCGGCGTCAGGATCGACCAGGAGAGGTACCCCGCGGCCAGCAGAGCAGCCACCAGGACCAGCGGAGACTCGCGGCCGAGGACTGCGGCGGCGTCGACGACGGCCAGCGCCGCAGTCACGACGACGACCATCCACCGCGGGGACACCCGGTCGGTGAGCGGCCCGGAAGCGAGCACCCCGATCACCGAGGTGAGGCCGAACAGCAGCAGCACCGTGCTGATCCCGCCCGGCAGCGCCGCCACCAGCGGCGCGTACGACTGGCTCAGGTAGGTGTAGGGGATGAAGACGCCGACGAAGGCGATGACCGAGATCCCCAGGGTCGTCAGGATCTGCGGCGACCGGAGCACCGGTAGCTGATCGGCGAATCGCTGCGCCGGGGCAGGCGGAACCGGATGCAGCAGCAGCACACCCGGCAGCATCGCCAGGCCGAGGACGGCGATGACGGCGAGCGTGACCCTCCAGCTCGCCGCGGACGCGATCGCGGCGCCGACCAGTGCGCCGAGGACGAGCGCGCCGGCAACACCGGTGGTGACCCACGCCAGGGCGGTCCCCCGCCGCTCCGGACCGGCGAGGCGGACCGCCATCGCCCCTGCTGCCGGGGTGAACATGGCGGCCCCCGCAGCTGCGACGACGCGCCCCGCCAACAGCACGGGCATGGACCCGGCGACGGCGGTGAGCGCATTGCCCAGCACGAAGAGGACCAGCCCGGACACCAGCGTCCTGCGCTGCCCGTGCCGCGCCATGACCACGCCCCAGATCGGCGCGAGCACGGCGTAGGCGATCGCGAACACCGTCACGGACTGCCCGGCACCGGCGACGGACGTCTGCAGCGACGACGCCATCTCCGGGAGCAGGCCCGCGACGGAATGCGCGTCGGTTCCGACGATGAACGTGCCGAAGCTCAGCAGCAGGACCGACCTCGGTATCGACCTTGTGACCATGGTCGAATATTACGATGCCCATCGTAGTATTTGAAAGAGGTCGTAGAATGCGTGCGTGGATGAGCAGATGGGGATGCTGCCGCAGCCGGACCTGGCCGCGATCGACGTCGACACCGTGCTGGGCGCGCTGGCCGACCCGGTTCGGCTGAGCATCGTGCGGGAACTCGACCGGGTCGGCGAGTCCACCTGCTCCGCCCTCGACGTGCCGGTGAACGCCTCGACCGTTTCCCACCACCTGCACGCACTCCGCGAAGCGGGCGTGGTCACGACTCGAATCGCCGGCAGGACCCGCCCCAGCCGACTCCGCACCGACGACCTCGACGCCCGGTTCCCGGGGCTCCTCAACGCCATCCTCAGGGCCGAACCCGCCAGCAAGTAGCGCGTTGGCAACTGGATCCGGCCTGATCAGCGGCCGTGAGCACTTCTTGGGGTCATGGCACCAGAAAGTGCTCACGGGGAGGGCGCAACCGCAGGCGGACGGCCACTTCGGCGACCTGGGAGCGCATTGACCTGATCATTCGGCGATGCTGCTCGCTTCGGCGATCAGCGCGTCGAGGACGACCTGGACCGCCGGGCGTTCCGTGGCACCCCGCCGGGAGACGACCTCGATGTTGCGGCCGGCGCGGACTCCGCTCAGCGGCCTCAGCGCCACAGTGCTGAGGTTCGCGGAGTAGCGCGGCAGCAGCGCGACGCCGTGCCCGTCGGCGACCAGGACCTCCGTGACGCGGAAGTCGTTGATCCGCTGCACGACCTTCGGCCGCACGCCGGTGCGGACGGCCAGCGAGCGCAGCACGTCGTCCACCGGGAACCCGAGGTCGACGCTCAGCCACGGCTCCCCGACCAGCTCCGACGGCTCGACGCGCTCCTTGCCGGCCAGCGGGTGCCCGACCGGGAGCGCGACGTCGAGCGGTTCGCGCAGCAGCGGCGTGATGGCCATGCGCTCGCCGTCGAACGGCGGGGCCTGGTCGTCCCGGTGCGTCACCACCAGGTCGAAATCCGCGGTCAGGCCGGGGACTTCCGGCGGCGTCATGTCGACGTCCCGGCACTCCAAGCGGACCTTGGGGTGCTCGCCCATCCGCCGCAGCAAGCCGGGGAGCAGCAGGAACGCGCCGGACGGGAAGATCGCCACTCGGACGACACCGCGCGGCGTGGACCGGTAGCTGTCCAGCTCGGCCTCGGCTCGGTCGACCGCGGCGAGCACCTCGTCGGCCCGCGCGGCCAGCGCCCAGCCGGCGTCGGTGAGCCGCAAACCGCGCCCGGCGGGCTCGGTCAACTGCACGCCGACCTCGGCCTGCAGCGCCCGGATCTGCTGCGACACCGCCGACGGGGTGTAGGAGAGGGCCTTGGCGACGGCGGTGACGGTCCCCCGGTCCGCCAGCTCGCGGAGGAGCCGCAGCCTGCGAACGTCCATGTCAGGAGCCTAGGCGTTTCGGGATCCGGACGTCCATGAAGGACTCTTGCACGCTCTGTGCAGATAGTGTCGCTTGTTCTTCATAGTTGCACGGCGCAGGCTAGGTCGTGTGAATTCCCGGGATCGTTCGCTGGCCTTGCTGGTCGCCCTGCTGTGGGGCCTCAACTTCATCGCACTCGACTTCGGGCTCGGACAGTTCCCGCCGTTCTTCTTCGCCGGGCTGCGGTTCGCCGTGCTGCTGCCCCTGCTGCTGTTCATCCCGAAGCCGGACGTGCCGTGGAAGTGGCTGATCGGCTACGGCTTGTTCTTCGGGACGCTGCAGTTCGCGTTCCTGTTCGTGGCGATGAACATCGGGATGCCGACCGGACTCGCCTCGCTGGTGCAGCAGGCGTCCGCGCCGTTCACGGTGGTGCTCGGAGCACTGCTGCTGCGGGAGAAGCTGAGCCCGGTGCAGGTCATCGGCATCCTCACCGCCGTGCTCGGGATGGCGGTGATCGGCTGGCACCGCGCGCAGAGCGCCGCGCTCCTGCCGATGCTGGTCACGTTGTGCGGCGCGTTCTCGTGGGCGCTGGGCAACCTGTGCGGGCGCAAGGCGAATCCGCAGAACCCGCTGCACCTGACGCTGTGGATCTCGATCGTGCCGCCGCTGCCGATGTTCGCGCTGTCCGCGGCCGTCGAGGGGCCGACGGCCGGGTGGCACGCGCTGGCGACGGCGTTCGACTCGACCACCGGCCTGTACGCGCTCTGCGGTCTCGCCTACACCTCGCTGCTGGCGACGATCATCGGATCCGGCCTGTGGACGACCTTGATGGGCCGCTACCCGGCGAGCAGGGTCGCACCGTTCTCGCTGCTGGTGCCGGTCGTCGGCTTCACCGCGGCGTGGCTGATCCTCGACGAGCACCCGCACCCGCTGGAGCTCGCGGCCGGCGCGGTGGTGGTCGTCGGCGTCTTCCTCGGCAGCCTGAACCTCACCGCCCGCCGCCGGGCACCCGCGCTCACCCCGGAGGTCGAGCAGGCCGCCTGACGCCCGGTGCTACTGGCGGCGGGAGGTGTTGCGCTCGAAGTCCGGGTTGCACACGTGGAGTCCGTTGCCCTCCGGGCAGTCGTAGGACACCAGGGTCCGGCCGGACTCGGACACCAGCCGGTCCGCCGTGCCCTCCGCCAGGATCGCCCGGTGCTCGCACGCCGTGCACCGCTGCGCGCTGCTGTACCTCACTCGCTACCTCCGTTCGCGGCTCCGATGATCCTATGTGGACTCCCCGACCCGGCGCACGGAACGCGAAACGTGAAATACAGTTTCAATTGAAACTGCAGATCCCACCCACGGCGGATCGCAGTTTCAATTGAAACTGTGGTTCTGTACCAGGCACCGGGCCCGGGGGCTTCGCCGGATCAGGTGAGGCCCTTGTCGCCGAAGTCCGTCGGGTCGACCGCTTCGGCGATCACCTCGTGCGGCTTCAGGCTGCCGTTCTGGATCTCCTCGGCGAAGTGGCAGGCCACCCGGTGGCCGGGGCGGAGCTCGCGCAGCACCGGGCGCTCGGTGTCGCAGCGGTCCGGCTGGCGCCACGGGCAGCGGGTGTGGAAGCGGCAGCCCGTCGGCGGGTTGGCCGGGGACGGCAGGTCGCCGGACAGCAGGATCTGCTCGCGCTCGTCCTCCACCGCCGGGTCCGGCACCGGCACCGCCGACAGCAGCGCCTTCGAGTACGGGTGCAGCGGTTCTGCGTAGAGGTCGTCCGATGTGGACTCCTCGACGATGCCGCCCAGGTACATCACCCCGACCCGGTCGGCGATGTGCCGCACCACCGCGAGGTCGTGCGCGATCACCAGGTAGGTCAGGCCGAACTCCTCCTGCAGGTCCTCCAGCAGGTTCACCACCTGCGCCTGCACCGAGACGTCCAGCGCCGACACCGGTTCGTCGGCCACCAGCAGCTCCGGGCCCACCGACAGCGCGCGGGCGATCCCGATGCGCTGCCGCTGGCCGCCGGAGAACTCGTGCGGGTACTTGCGCAGCGAGGTCGACGGCAGCCCCACCGCGGACAGCAGTTCCCGCAGCCGCTTGTCGGTGGCCTCGCGGCCGGTGTCCATGCCGTGCGCGCGCATGCCCTCGACCAGCAGCGACTGCACCGACTGCCGGGGGTCGAGGGAGGACAGCGGGTCCTGGAAGACCATCTGCATCCGGCGGCGCATCCGGCGCAGCCGGTCGCCCTTCATGCCGGACAGGTCGACGCCGTCGAACACCACCTTGCCGCCGGTCGGCTTCTCCAGCCGCAGCACCGCGCGCCCCAGCGTCGACTTGCCGCAGCCGGATTCCCCGACCAGGCCGTAGGTCTCGCCGCGTTCGATGCGCAGCGACACCCCGTCCACGGCGTAGACGTGCCCGACCGTGCGGTCCAGCACCACGCCGCGCTTGATCGGGAAGTGCACCTTGACGTCCTCGACGTCGATCAGCACGTCCCCGCCGGACTTCGGCTTCTCCGGCGCTTCCGTCATGACGCCTCCGTGGTGTTCAGCTCCGCACCCGACGCGATTTCAATGGAAATCGGATGTCCGATTTCCATTGAATTTGCGTTGAGTTGTCCACAGGCACCGGCGCGTCGGGCACCGACACGCCGGTGATCCGCAAGTTCCATTGAAATTGAAGGTGCGATTTCCATTGAATTTGCGTCGAGTGCGGCCTGCGACCGCGAAACCCTCGTTGGGATCACGGAGCCTCCACCGGGGTTTGCGCCTCGCGCATCGGGTTGTGGCAGCGCAGCAGGCGGGCACCGACGTCGATGCTCACGTCCGGGGTTTGCTGGTCGCAGACGTCCAGCGCGTTCGGGCAGCGCGGGCAGAACGCGCACCCCGCGTCCCACGGGATGTTGTCGCTGACCGAGCCCTTGATCGGCGACAGCCGCTGGCCGCGCGGCGCGTCCAGGCGCGGGATCGAGGCGAGCAACCCCGAGGTGTACGGGTGCCGCGGACGGGCGAACAGCTCGTGCCGCTCGGCGCGCTCCACGACCCGGCCCGCGTAGAGCACGTTCACCTCGTCGCAGAGCCCGGCGACCACGCCCAGGTCGTGCGTGATCATGATCAGCGCGGTGTCGGTCTCGGCGACCAGGTCCGACAGCAGCCGCAGGATCTGCGCCTGGATCGTCACGTCCAGCGCGGTGGTCGGCTCGTCGGCGATCAACAGCCGCGGCTTGCACGCCAGCGCCATCGCGATCAGCGCGCGCTGCCGCATACCGCCGGAGAGCTGGTGCGGGTATTCCTTGAGCCGTCGCCGCGGGTCCGGGATGCCCACCCGGCGCAGCAGGTCCTCGGCCTCCGGCATCGCCTCCTTGCGCGGCAGGCCGCGGTGCCGCTCGATGACCTCCGAGACCTGCAACCCGATGGACACCACCGGGTTCAGCGAGGTCAGCGGGTCCTGGAACACCATGCCCAGGTCGCTGCCGCGGCGCTGTTCGAGCTCCCGCGCGGACAGCGACAGCAGATCGGTGCCGTCGAAGCGCACCGAACCGGAGACCTCCGCGCCGCTCGTCGGCAGCAGGCCCATGATCGCCAGCGAGGTGACCGACTTCCCGCACCCGGACTCGCCGACCAGGCCGACGGTGCGGCCGGGTTCGACGTCGAAGGAGATGCCGTCCACCGCGGTCACCGGCGGCTCGCCCTTGCGGGCGAAGACGACCGAAAGGTCGCGGACTTCCAGCAGTGCCATGTGTTTCCTCCGTCAACGCCGGCGCTTCGGGTCCAGCGCGTCCCGGAGGGACTCGCCGACCAGGGTGAAGCCGAGGGCGACCAGGACGATGCAGCTCGCCGGCCAGAACGCCAGCTGCGGGTGGGAGTCGATGATGTTCTGCGCGCCGCCGAGCATCTGGCCCCACTCCGGGACCGAGTCGTCGGCGGCGCCGAGGCCCAGGAAGGACAGCGCGGCCGCGTCGATGATCGCCACCGCGAGCACCAGCGTGGCCTGCACGATCACCGGTCCGAGCGCGTTCGGCAGCATGTGCCGGAACACGATCGAACTCTCCTTCACGCCCAGCGCCCGCGCCGCCAGCACGTGATCGCTGGCGCGTTGCGCGAGCATCGTGCCGCGCAGCAGCCGGCCGAAGATCGGCACCTGCACGATCGCGACGGCCAGGATCACCGTGAACTGGCTCTGCTGCGCGAACAACGCGCCGATCGACACCGCCAGCAGCAGCGACGGCACCGACAGCATCACGTCCACGGCCCGCATGACCACCGAGTCCACCCAGCCGCCGAACGCGCCGGCCAGGATGCCCAGCACCAGACCGCCGCCGAGACCGATCACGGTGGCCAGCACCGCGACCAGCAGCGTCTGCTGGGAACCCAGCAGCAGTCGGGAGAACAGGTCGCGACCGTACTGGTCGCCGCCGAGCGGGAAGCCTTCCTGCGGCGGCGGGATCGAGTTGTCCGCGCGGGAGACCTGGTCCACCAGCAGCCGTTGCGCCGGATCGTGCGGGGCGAGCAGCGGCGCCAGCAGCGCCAGCAGCACGAACACCGCGATGATCACCGCACCGACCACGAACACCGGGTTGCGCTTGAGCCGCCGCCACGCCGACGCGGCCAGGCTCACCCCGGCATCCGTCGACGCCTCCGCCAGCGCGTCGATGCGTTCCTTGCGCTGCGATTTCAGAGCCATGACCTCACCGTGTCCGCAGTCGTGGGTCGATCAACGCGTACGAGAGGTCCACCAGCAGGTTGACCAGCACGTACATCATCGCCGAAGCCAGGATCACCACTTGGAGCACCGGGAAGTCCTTGCGCTCGAAGCCCAGGGCGACCGCCTGCCCGATGCCGGCGATGTTGAACACCCGCTCGGTCAGCACCGCACCGGCCAGCAGCGCACCGGTCTGCAGGCCGATCGTGGTGACCACCGGCAGCATCGCGTTGTGCAGGATGTGCCTGCGGCGGATGACCATCGAGCCCAAGCCCTTGGCCCGCGCGGTGCGCACGTAGTCCTCGTCCATCACGTCGAGCACCGCCGCCCTGGTGATCCGGAAGATCACCGCGAACGGGATGGTGGACAGCGCGATGGCCGGCAGGATCAAGTGCACGAACGAGTCCAGCGCCGCGTCCCACTCGCGGGTCAGCAACCCGTCGAGGATGTAGAACCCGGTGACCCGCGTGGCGTCGAGCGCGGAGTCCTGCCTGCCGGACGCGGGCAGCACGCCCAGCTGGATGGCGAACACGAACTTCAGCAGGAACGCCAGGAAGAACACCGGCACCGCGACGCCCACCAGCGACCAGGTGATGCTGATGTTGTCCAGCCAGCTGCCGCGCTTCCGGGCCGCCAGGTACCCCATCGGGATGCCGATCGCGACCGCCAGCAGCAGCGCCAGGATCGACAGCTCCAGCGTCGCCGGGATGCGGGTCAGGAACACGTCCAGCGCGGTTGCGCCGCGCTGGACACCGGTCGAAGTGCCGAAGTCGCCGGTGACGGCGCGTTCCAGGAAGCGCCAGTACTGCACGAAGATCGGCTGGTCCAGACCGAGCTGGGCTTCGAGCTGGGCCCGCGCCTCCGGTGTGGCGCGGTCACCCAGCAGCGCCGACACCGGTCCGCCGGGCAGCGACCGCAGCCAGGCGAACAACAACATCGACAGGACGAAGACGACCAGCACGAGCTGTGCCAGTCGCCGGATCGTGTAGCGGAGCACGCAAACCCCCGTTGCTCAGTTCGGCAGCGAGCGGACAGGTGCGCGCGGGACCGGCACCTGGCCGATCCCGCGCGCGACTGTCAACTCACTTCCCCGAGACGCTCACCGAGGCGAACTCTTCAGCGGTCAGGGGCGAGGGCTGGAGACCCTTCACGTTGGCGTTCGTGACGATCGCCGGCGGCGAGTGCGACAGCGGAACGGCCGGCAGGTACTCCGACATCAGCTTGCGGTTGATGTCCTGGTACATCGTGTTGCGCTTGGCCTCGTCCGGTTCGCTGTCGGCGGCCTTCAGCTTGTCCGCCAGCTCCTGGCCCCACGGCGCGCCCGCGGTGTAGAAGCGGTTGGTGGGGGTGCCGAAGAAGGTGCCGATGAAGTTGTCCGGCGTGTTGTAGTCACCGGTCCAGCCGAGCAGGAAGATGTCCGCCTTGGCGTTGTCGACGTCGTCGATGTAGCCGCCGTTCCACGGCTTGCTCACCGGGTTCACGGTGATGCCGGCCCCGCGCAGGTCTTCGGCGAGCGCGTTGTAGATGCCCTGCGGGTCCGGCATGTACGGCCGGGTCACCTCGGTGGGCCAGTAGAAGTTCACCGTCAGGTTCGACGCGCCCGCCTCGGCCAGCAGCTGCTTGGCCTTGGCCGGGTCGTGCGGGTACTGCTGCACGTCCTGCGCGTAACCGTCCACGGTGTCCGGGTAGAACTCCTTGGCGACCGTGGCGCCTTCCGGCATGTTCGCCTTGACCAGGGTCTCGCGGTCGACCGCGTAGGCCAGCGCCTGGCGGACCTTCAGGTCCTTCAGCGCCGGGTTGTTCTTCTGGGTGATGCCCAGGTACATGATGTTGAACGGGTCGCGGACCTGGACGTTGTGGCCGGCGTCCTTCAGGGCCTTGAGGTCGGCGGCGTTCGGGTAGTCGTAGCCGTCGATGGCACCCGACTCCAGCTCCTGCTTGCGCACCGTCTCGTCCGGGATGATCCGGAAGATCAGCTCGCTGACCTTGGCCTTCTCGCCCCAGTAGTCGTCGTTGCGGGCGAGCTTGATGGTGCCGTTGCCCTCGTCGTAGGAGACGAACTTGAACGGCCCGGTGCCGGTCGGGTGCTTCAGCGCGTACTCCGGGTACACGAAGCTGTCGCCCTGCGCCTGCACGTTGTTGGCCTTGTACTGCTCCATCGCCGTCGGCGACTGCATGCTGAACGACGGCAACCCGAGGATGTCCGGGAACTTCGAGCTCGCGCGGGTCAGGTTCACCACGGCGGTCGTCGGGTCCGGGGACTCGCAGCCCTGGTACAGCGACGGTTCCTTGCCGTCGGCGAACCCGCCGAAGTTCTCGATCCAGTAGTAGGACAGCGCGTTGTTCTGCCCGGCACCGGTCTGCTCGAACATCCGCTTGAAGTTCTTGCACACCGCTTCGGCGTTGAAGTCGGTGCCGTCGTGGAACTTCACGCCGGTGCGCAGCTTGAACGTCCAGGTCTTGCCGTCCGGGCTGTGCTCCCAGGACTCCGCGAGCTCCGGCTCGACGTCGGCCGACCCCGGCTTGAACCCGACGAGTCCCTCGGTCAGCTGCCGGGTGACGCGGAAGGTCTCGCCGTCGGAGGCGTAGAAGGGGTCGAACCCGTCGGGGGCACCGGCGGCGCCGAAGGTGAACGTACCGCCTTCACCTCCGCCCGCTTCGCGCTGCGATTGCGCGCACGAGGCCAGCGATGCTGCGGCGACGAGGGCGACACCGACGGTGGCAACACGACGCCGCGTGGTGTGCGTGCGGCGTGGTGCCGATGGAGCTCTACTCATGGAAGCACCTCAGTGTGTCTCAGGTCTCAGAGCCCCGAGAGATTAACCCGCATCACGCTTTCGATGGAGACACCGAGGTTACGATCTGACTACTTAGGGTGACCTAATGAGGTAGCTCACACGAGGCCCCTCCCCGCCCGGACCAGCCACTTCTCTCACTTGCCGATGGAGCAAACCCTGCCGGAAGTTCCGGCAAATACGGGAAAAACTGCTAATCGCGGAAACCCGAACGGTCAATCCTCCACCCGCTCGGCGGACTCAGCTCTCAGCGTTCCGTCACCCGTCGTCACCCGGAGTGGTGTTGATCTCGAACGAAGGCGACCGTCGCCCGGGTGAACGTCGATGTCGTGCGAAATCGGCGACCACCCTGCACGACCAGGGCTTTTCAACGAAGAAGATCCCCGACTCCGCGTAGTTGCCCTACGCGGGGTCGGGGATCTCGTGGGCTGAGGGCCTCAGAGGGCTCGGCGGCCGGAGAGGGCTCGGCCGAGGGTGAGCTCGTCGGCGAACTCCAGGTCGCCGCCCATCGGGAGACCGGAGGCCAGGCGGGTGACCGTCAGACCCGGGAAGTCCCGCAGCATCCGGACCAGGTAGGTCGCGGTCGCTTCGCCCTCGGTGTTCGGGTCGGTCGCGATGATCACTTCCGCGATCTCGTCCTTGCCGATGCGGGCCAGCAGCTCGCGAACCCGCAGCTGGTCCGGGCCGATCCCGGACAACGGGTCCAGCGCACCGCCGAGCACGTGGTAACGCCCCTTGAACTCGCGGGTGCGCTCGACGGCCAGGACGTCCTTGGGCTCCTCGACGACGCACACCAGCGTCGGATCGCGGCGGGCGTCCCGGCAGATGCGACAGGTCGTCTCCTCCGAGACGTTGCCGCAGACGTCGCAGAACACCACGCCTTCCTTGACCTTCTGCAGGACCTCCTGCAGCCGGGTCACGTCCGCGGGCTCGGCCGCGAGCAGGTGGAAGGCGATGCGCTGCGCGCTCTTAGGACCGATGCCGGGCAACCGCCCCAACTCATCGATCAAATCCTGAACGGGACCTTCGTACACTTCTAGCTCGTTTCCAAGGCCTGCACAGTTTCAATTGAAACTGCGATCACGACTGGGGTGAGGTGCACAGTTTCAATGAGCCTTTTCCATCTTGTCCGGACTTCGACCGCGAAGCACGTCCGGCACCGGGCGGTGAGGGTCGCATGCGCCGCAGGCGCATAGCCCACCCTCGCAGCTCGCACCGCCGCGGGTTCTCAGCGTTCGCCTGGCGAGGACGGCCCGACTGCCGTGTATTGGCATACATCAAGTCGGGCACCCGGAGTCCAGGCGGGCGCT
>NZ_JBEOVY010000060.1:0-27919 GCF_040295745.1 Saccharopolyspora sp. NPDC002686 | reverse complement strand
GAGCGGGCGATGTAGGCGATGCCGAAGGTGGTGTAGAGTGTCGCCGTCATCAGCATCGATGGTCAGCAGACCTTCCTAGCGCCCCAAAACACTCACGTTCCCAGGCACTTGCGGCACCTCTTCATCGGTCCCTGCCACCCTTCCCTGCGCAGCACTGTCGTGACCTCCCGTGCGACCGCGCAAGGGTTGCTATCGACGTCCTGCCACCCGTAGACGAGTCGCGCCATTCCGCTGAGCTCAGCGGAGTTGTCCCTCCTCCGATCTCGGAAGGCCGTCTCGGCATCGCTGTGATACGCCCGCCCGTCCAGCCTGACGATCAGCGGGACCCCGACGCTCTCGTAACTGCAGTCCTCCAAGAGTTTTCGCCCGAACACCGAAACCGGCACCTGGCGCAGCGCCCGAGGAATGCCGTGCGCCCGCTCGACGTCGAGGAAGTACCTGGTCTCCAGCATCGAAGTGAGGCCTTCGCCCAGCAACCGAACAGCGCGATCCAGCGCGGTCCGGTAGCGGTATGCGGGTCTTGCGGCCAGCTGAGCTTTGATCTCGTCGGCGGCTACTCCGTTCGCAGAGGCCACGGTCAGCAGAGTTCGCTCAGCTGACCTCTCGTCGGGTTCCGCAACAGCCAGATCGATGACAGTGTCCGCGCGTGAGGTTCGTGGTGGATCATGGGCAACGACGATGTGCCGGAAAGCGCGGCTGCGGTGGATCACAACACCCTCCTGCGGCACCGCAGAAGTCCCATAGGGCACCGTGACGTGGATCGGACCGCCGTCCTTCCTCAGCCATCCCCACTCCTGCGCAGCAGTCCGATGACTGAGCGAGGCAGGTAGATCGGCGTACAGCAGCGCGGCGCTGATTCTGGCGGCGCGCGAGAGCGGACCGCTGAACAAGGCGATCACTCCACGATGGACACGCTGCCAGCGCTTCGCCCTGATGTTGGCCCGCACAGCGTCGTGACTGATCCCGAACTTCCTCAGTTGCTTGCGGGCAAAGACGGCGTGTTGCGCGCGGTTCAGCAGCTCCCACTCCGCCAGATCTGGTTCGCTGATAACAAGACTCATGTACTTGTAGAGACGCGAACCAGCGATATGGATACAGTCGTGCGCACTTTGGGGCGCAATAGCACCTCAAAGTGCGCACGAGGAACGGCAGTCGACTGACCGCAAGTGGCGCAGAGCAAACATCACCGGTCGCCAGGGCTGCGCAGGTTTCGTGAGCACTTTGGGGCGTGATGGCACCCCAAAGTACGCACGACTGATGGCCCCACGTCGGAGCCTTCGAGGTCGTCAGTTCTGGTTGGGGCGGCGGCAGACGTAGATTCGGGCTGGGGGGACGTTTCGCCAGACCGTGTGGGTCGTCAGGACTTCGTCGAAGGCCAGGTCCAGGCGGCGGCGGAACTGGCGGGCTCCGGTCATGCCCAGGGCGTGCACGTAGGCGAAGGTCGTGAAGGCGCCGCCTGGGGCGAGCACCGAACCGACCTGGTTCAGGATGTCGCGCTGCAGCTCCGCGGGGAAGATCGACCACGGGAGGCCGCTCACCACCGCGTCGACCTTGTCGATGCCGATCTCCGCGAGCAGGTCGCCGAGCCGGGCCGCGTCGCCTTGGACGACTTCCAGCCACGGCAGCTCGGCGCGCAGGTACTCGACCATGCCGCCGTCCAGCTCGATGGCGACCTGGCGGCCGCCTTCGGGGAGCCGCTCGGCGATCGCGCCGCTGAGCGCTCCGGTGCCCGGTCCGAGCTCCACCACCACCGGCGTGCCCGACGTCGGCACCACGGACGCCATCTCGCGGGCGAGGCTCGGCGAGCTGGGGGCGACCGCACCCACCAGGTTGGGCTTGCGCACCGCGCGTTCGATGAAGGCCCGGTAGTTGGCCAGCGTCGATCCGGCGCCGGCCCGGGACAGCGCCGCAGCGCTCCGCTGCCGACCGCGGGTCTGTTCGGCTGGAGTCACGGATGCCCTTCCCGATAGGTGGTTCAACCTCGTTCAGGCCACCTTATCGGGCAGCTCGGCGCGGAGCTCGGGCATGTGCCGCATCACATGCCGATCGCTTCGACACCGTCCGCGACCGAACCATTACGGAACGAATGGATCATGCCCGAAAACGGGAAAGGGGGACGTGCCGAATAACGCGGAAAATCCGCGAGGAATTGTGTAACGAAAACCGTCTGGCCGACGATTGGAACAGTTTCCGCCGACCACCGGTCCGAAGGACTACGGGCCCGAGCGGAACCGACCGCCGAGCCCGCGCGCGCGTCCGCTCAGGCGATCTGCTCGGCCACCGGGCCGACCGGCTCGATCGCCTGGTCAGGGGCACCCGCCTGAGGCCGGCTCACCCACCTGACCATCGCTCCCGCCACCGCCAGCAGAACAACCGCCTCAGCCGCCAGGGCCACCCACACCGTTGTCACTTCTTGCCTCCCTTCCGCGAACCTCCCCGTCTTCCGCACGCGCGCGCAAGAGCACCCGACCGCAACAGCGGGCAGGACGAACGGAAGAAGGTTTGGGGAACCGTGCTTGCACCAACAATCGTAGGCCTTTGTTTCGGTGGAATTAAAGGGACCCCGGGGTGTCTTGCGTCTCCCCCTCTTGGACGTATCCGCCAAAAGTGCTAATGGGTGGCCCAGACCACTCCGGCAGCGGGAAGAATCCGGCTCGCGAGCTGTTCTGCCGGATGTGGAGCTCATCGACGTCGTGGTGATCGGAGCCGGTCAGGCCGGGCTGACCGCCTCGTACCACCTGCAGCGGAGCGGAACCGACCACGTCCTGCTCGACCGCGGCACCAGCCCGGGTGGCGCTTGGCGGGATCGCTGGCCGTCGCTGCGCCTCGGCGGCGTGCACGGCATCCACTCCCTGCCGGGCAGTGCGCTGCCGGCGACCGACGGCGCGCGCCCCGCCTCGGAGGTCGTCTCGGAGTACTTCGGCCGCTACGAGCAGGAGCTCGAGCTTCCGGTGCTGCGGCCGGTGAAGGTCGATGCGGTCCGCGACGGCGGCGAGCGGCTCGTGGTGGAGAGCTCGGCGGGGACGTGGGCGGCGCGCGCGGTGATCAACGCGACCGGCACCTGGGAGAACCCCTTCTGGCCGCACTACCCCGGCCAGCACCTGTTCACCGGGCGCCAGCTGCACACCGCCGACTACCGCGGCCCGGAGGAGTTCCGCGGTCAACACGTCGTCGTGGTCGGCGGTGGCATCTCCGCGGTGGAGCACCTGCTGGAGATCTCCGAGGTCGCCGGGACGACGTGGGTGACGCGGCGACCTCCGCACTTCACCGACGCCGCGTTCACGCCGGAGGACGGTCGCGCCGCAGTCGCCGAGGTCGAGCGCCGGGTCCGGGAGGGCCTGCCGCCCGGCAGCGTGGTCAGCGCGACCGGGCTGCCCAACAGCCCGGCGGTGATCGCGGCGCGCGAGAGCGGTGTGCTCGACCGGTTGCCGATGTTCCAGCGGATCACCGCCGGTGGGGTCGCTTGGGACGACGGCAGCGAGCAGCGCGCCGACGCGATCCTGTGGGCCACCGGTTTCCGGCCGGCGATCGCGCACCTGGCACCGCTGAACCTGCGCGGCCCGGGCGGCGGCATCCGGCTGGACGGCACTCGCGCGGTCGGCGAGCCGCGGCTGCACCTGGTCGGGTACGGGCCGTCGGCGAGCACGATCGGCGCCAACCGCGCGGGCCGGGCCGCTGCCCGCGAAGTGCGCGCGCTGCTCCGGGCCGGAGATCAAGATTGGCTTAAGTGACCCTGTCCAGGGACCAAATCCCCTGTGAACCGCGCGCCTCGACCAGCAAGCTGCACGGTGGCGAGTCAACGCGCCGAAGCGGCGCCATCTCCAGGAGAGGGGGAGGTGGCGCCGCTTCTACACGCGTGCGGTCAGGGCTTGCGGCCCACACCGCCGGGGCCGGTGGTGTCCGGCTCGCCCTGCCACGGCTCCCCCGGATCCGGGTGCCAGTCGAGCAGGTCGACCAGGCCGGGTTCGATCAGCTCCAGGCCGGCGAACATCGGGGCGACTTCGTCGCGGGAGCGCAGGAAGAACCCGCCGATGCGTTCGCTGTACAGCTCGGACGCCCGCTTGCGCGATTCGTCGACGCCGTCGCTGCCCGCGTGCGAGATCGCCACGTAGCTGCCCGAGCACAGCTGCTCGGTGTAGCGCGCCACGATGCCCGCCGGGTCGTCGCTGTCCGGCACGAAGTGCAGCACGGCGAAGAACAGCACCGCGATCGGCTCGTCGAAGTCCAGCATCGAGCGGACCTCGTCGGTGGCGAGCACCTCGTCGACGTCGCGGAAGTCGGCGCGGACCGCCACCGCCCGGTCGTTGTCGCGCAGGATCGCCTGGCTGTGCGCCACCGCGACCAGATCGCGGTCGACGTAGACGATCCGGTTGTCCGGATCGACCCGCTGGGCGATCTCGTGCACGTTGCCGACGGTCGGGATGCCCGAGCCCAGGTCCAGGAACTGGCGCACCCCGCGCTCGGCGAGGTGCTGCACCGCCCGCCGAAGGAACGACCGGTTGGCGCGCAGCACCGCGGGCAGCGTCGGCATCATCTGCGCGGCCTTCTCGGCCAGATCCCGGTCCACCTGGAAGTTGTGCGAGCCGCCCAGGTGCACGTCGTAGACACGAGCCGAGCTCGGTTGGCCGATGTCCACGCCCTTAGCCCACCACGACTGCGTGTCCACGAAGTACCTCCATCAGTGGCGTTTTGCTACACCACACCGGATGAACATCGCGATCGCAAGGCTTTGATCGATTACTACTGGTGATACCTCATTGGTCCACCAGAGCGAGTGCCTGCGCCGGGCACAACCGGACGGCCTCGCGCACCTCCTCAGCGCTGCTCCCGTCCACTTCGGCGGCCAGCACGATCACCCGGCCGTCCTCCTCGTCCTGGTCGAACCACGTCGGCGCGCTCAGCACGCACTGCCCGGCTCCGGCGCAGCGGTCCAGGTCCGCTTCGATCCGCACGGCCACTCCCTCACCACGTCACCGGCAGTTCGTAGAGGCCGAACACGCTCGCCTCGGACTTCACCGGCAGGTCCTCGACCGGGACGGCCAACCGCAGGTTCGGCACCCGCCGGAACAGCGCGTCGACGACGATCTGCAGCTCCATCCGCGCCAGGTTCTGCCCGAGGCACTGGTGCGGGCCGAAGCCGAAAGCCACGTGGTGGCGGGCCTTCCGGTCGATGTCGAGCTCGTCGGGGCGCTCGAACGCCTCCGGGTCGCGGTTGGCCGCCGACGTCAGCGCCATCACGCCCTCCCCCGCGCGGATCAGGACGCCGCCGATCTCCACGTCCGCCACCGCGACCCGCGAGGTCGCGCCCTCGACGATGCTGAAGTAGCGCAACAGCTCTTCGACCGCGGGCAGCGTCTTGGCCGGATCCGCGACGATCTCCGCGCGCTGCTCGGGATTCTCGATCAGGGCGAGGGTGCTCAGCGAGATCATGTTCGCGGTCGTCTCGTGCCCGGCGACCAGCAGCAGGAACGCCGAGCTGACCAGGGCCGAGTGGTCGATCTCGCCGGATTCTCGCTGCTTGCGGGCCTGCCTGCCGAGCAGGTCGTCCGGCAGGTCCCGCTCCTTGGCCGACACCAGTTCTTCCAAGTACGCCCGCAGTTCCCGGGCGGAGCTGATCCGCTGCTCGAGCGGTGTGGTGCGGTGCACCAGCCGAGAGCTGCGCTGCTGGAAGAAGTCGTGGTCGGCGTAGGGCACGCCGAGCAGTTCGCAGATCACCAGCGACGGCACCGGCAGCGACAGCGTCGACACCAGGTCGACCGGCCTGGGCCCGGCGAGGATCCCGTCGATGCACTCGTCGACGATCTGCTGGATCCGCGGCCGCATCGCCTCGATGCGGCGCACGGTGAACTCGCCGAGCACGGCTCGCCGAGCAGCCGTGTGCTCCGGCGCGTCCATGCCGATCATCGCCGGCGGCAGGTCCCGGAAGACGCTCTGCTGGTTCGCCGAGAACTGCGGGAATCCCGGTCGGCGGCGGTCCGAGCTCAGCCGCGGGTCGCCGAGCACTTGGCGGACCAGGTCGTGGCGGGTGACCAGCCAGGCGTGGTCGCCACCCATCATCGGGACCTTCTCGACGGGTCGCTCCTCGCGCAGCCGGGCGTAGTCCGGATCGACGGAGAACGGGCAGGTGCGGGGCTTCGGGTAGGCGGTTGGTTCGGTCATCGTGACCCCCTGATCACCGAGCGAACAAATGGAAGCTTCTCCTCCAGTTATAGTGAACCGGAAGGAATTCGTCCAGATAGTTCTCGGACGACCATGCGACAATCCGCCCGAACAGCCGCCGGCACCACGAGCGAGGACCATGAGCACCGACGCCACGCCGCAACTCCGGGCCGACGCGCGCCGCAACCGCGACCGGATCATCAACGCCGCGCGGGTCGTGTTCGCCGAGCGCGGCCCCGAAGTGCCGATGGAGGAGATCGCGCGGGCAGCGGGAGTCGGCACCGGCACCCTCTACCGGCGTTTCCCGGACCGCGACTCGCTGATCCGAGCGGTCGGACAGCACGTCTTCGGCCGGGTCCTCGACGAAGCGCGGGCCATCGCCGCGCGGGAATCCGATCCGTGGCGCGCGCTGACGGAGTTCCTGCTGACCGCCACCGACATGCACACCGTGCTGCGGCTGTCGATGCACTCACCGCGCGCTCGCGAAGTCCTCGGCGCCGACCCGGAGCTGACCCAGGTCCGCGGCGAGCTGCTGTCCATCCTGGATTCGATGGTGCGGGCCGCGCAGGAGTCCGGTGCGCTGCGCGCGGACGTCAGCAGCGGCGACATCGCGATGATCCTGTCGATCGTGCTGCAGGGCGTGCGCGACGTCCCCGACGACGTCCGCCGCGAAGCTCCGGCCCGCTATCTGACGCTGGTGCTCGACGGCCTGCAGGCACGACCGGGCACCCCGCTCCCGGGGCGCCCGGTCACCGCCGAGGACATTTCGATGGCGCGGGTCTACACCGCCGACTGATCGTGTTGCTTCGGCACCAGCAGTCGCAGCACGTGGTAGCCGACCAGCGTCACGATGGTGCCCAGCGCGATGCCGTTGAGGCTGAACTGCGGGGTGATCTTCAGCGACACTCCCCCGATGCCCATCACCAGACCGGCGGCCAGCGGCAGCAGGTTGACCGGGTTGCCGAAGTCCACCTTGTTCTCCACCCAGATCTTGGCGCCCAGCAGGCCGATCATGCCGTAGAGCACCACGGTGATGCCGCCGAGCACACCGCCCGGGGTCGCCGCGATGACCACGCCGAACTTGGGGCACAGCCCGAACAGGATCGCCACGAACGCCGCCACCCAGTACGCCGCGGTGGAGTACACGCGGGTGGCCGCCATGACGCCGATGTTCTCCGCGTAGGTGGTGGTGGGCGGACCGCCGACGGCGGTGGACAGGGTGCTGGCGAAGCCGTCGGCGAAGATCGCGCGGCCCATGCTGCCGTCCAGCTTGGCGCCCGTCATCTCCTCGACCGCCTTGACGTGGCCGGCGTTCTCGGCGATCAGCGCGATCACCACCGGCAGCACCACGATGACGGCGGCCAGGTCGAACGTCGGACCGTGCAGCGTGGGCAGCCCGAACCAGGGCGCGTCCGCGACCGCGCTGAGGTCGACCCGCGGGTGCGTGCTGACCTCGCCGCTGGCGTTCGGCGCGGTGATCGGACCGAAGCCCAGGTCGAACAGCCAGGACAGGACGTAGCCGAAGACCAGCCCGATGAACACCGCGATGCGCGACCAGAACCCGCGCAGCAGCGTGCTGCAGCCGAGCACGACCAGCATCGTCAGCAGTGCGATCCACTGGTCCTGCGGCCAGTAGGTGGAGGCGACCACCGGGGCGAGGTTGAAGCCGATCAGCATCACCACGGCGCCGGAGACGGCGGGCGGCAGCATCCGGTGCACCAGCTGCGCGCCGACGAAGTGGATCAGCAGCCCCACGGCCGAGAGCACCAGGGCGAGCACCAGCAGCGCGCCGGTGACCGTCGAACTGTCCCCTCCCCCGGCGCGGATCACCGTGACCACGCCGACGAAGGAAGCGCTGCTGCCCAGGTAGCTGGGGATCTTGCCCTGCACGATCAGCAGGAACAGGATCGTGGCCACCCCGGAGATCATGATCGCCAGGTTGGGGTCCAGGCCCATCAGCACCGGGAACACGAACGTGGCACCGAACATCGCGACGACGTGCTGGGCGCCGAGCCCGATCGTGCGTCCCCACGACAACCGCTCGTCCGGGGCCACCGCCTCGCCGGGTCGTGGGGTGCTGCCGTCTCCGTGCAGCCGCCAGCCGATGCCGAGCTTGGCGCCGAGTCCCTGCCGCATGGCGTGCCTTCCTGCTCCACCCCGCCGCGCGGGCCCGTCGTGTCGCGCGGAACTCTACAAAGCCGATGCGCTGTGACCGGCATCGCAACGGCGATGTCACCAGGAGTTGACCAGGAGTAACGGACCGCAGCGGCTCAGTTCACGGCTGGGATGATCTGCTCGCCGTAGGCGTCCATCGTGGTGTCGATGGCGTCGTGCATCGCGTAGATCGCCAGCTGGTCGACTCCGGCTTCGCGGAGTTCGTGCAGCTTCGCGACGTGCTGGTCGGGTGGGCCGAGCAGGCAGAACCGGTCCACGATCTCGTCGGGCACGAACTCGGTGCTGCGGTTGCCGGCTCGACCGTGGTGCGAGTAGTCGTAGCCCTCCCGCCCCTTGATGTAGTCGGTCAGCGCGGTGGGCACCGCCGCTGCGGTGTCGCCGTAGCGGGCGACCAAGTCGGCCACGTGGTTGCCGACCATGCCGCCGAACCAGCGGCACTGCTCGCGCGCGTGCGCGAGGTCGTCGCCGACGTAGGCCGGGGCCGCCACGCACACGGTGATCGACGCCGGATCGCGTCCCGCGTCGCGCGCCGCCTGCCGGACGTGGTCGACCATCCAGCGGGTCAGGTACGGGTCGGCCAGCTGCAGGATGAACCCGTCCGCCTGGCGTCCGACCAGTTCCAGCGCCTTGGGGCCGTAGGCGCCCATCCAGATCGGCAGCTGCCCGTCGCGCACCCACGGCAGCCGCACCGAAGTGCCGTCGACCTGCGCCTCGCGCCCCTCGGCGAGCTCCTTGATCACGTGCATGGCGTGTTCCAGGTTGGCCAGCGTGGTCGGGTGCCCGCCGGTCACCCGCACCGCCGAGTCGCCGCGGCCGATGCCGCACACCGTGCGCGGCCCGAACATGTCGTTGAGCGTCGCGAACGCCGAGGCCGTGACCGTCCAGTCCCGGGTGATCGGGTTGGTCACCATCGTGCCGACCCGCAGCCGCTCGGTAGCGGACAGGATCTGGCTGTGGATGACGAACGGCTCCTGCCACAGCACGCAGGAGTCGAAGGTCCAGCCGTGGCTGAAGCCGAGCTCCTCGGCCCGGCGCATCCGGTCCACGACCGACCAGGCGGGCGGATCTGTCTGCAGGACGAGACCGAAGTCCATCGTGGACCCCTTTCCGGGCTCAGATCAGGTACTGGCAGGTGTCGCGGCGCTGGAACCGGCCGTGACCGGCCTGCCCGAGGTACTCGCCGCCGTCGACGACGACGCGGCCGCGGGACAGCACCGTGCGCACCGCACCGGTGACCGGCTTGCCCTCGTAGGCGTTGTAGTCGACGTTCATGTGGTGGGTCTGCGCCGACAGGACCTGCTCGCGGTTCGGGTCGTAGATGACGATGTCGGCGTCGGCGCCGGGCGCGATGGTCCCCTTGCGGGGGTGCAGGCCGAACATCCGCGCCGGGGTGGTGCAGGCGAGCTCGATCCACCGGCGGCGGCTGATGTGGCCGTCGACCACCGCCTGGTGCAGCAGGTCGACCCGGTTCTCCACACCCGGTATCCCGTTGGGGATCTTGGAGAAGTCCCCGAGCCCGAGTTCCTTCTGGTCCTTGAAGCAGAACGGGCAGTGGTCGGTGGAGACCACCGACAGGTCGTTCGTGCGCAGCGCTCGCCACAGGTCGGCCTGGTGCTCGACGGGACGCAGCGGTGTCGAGCAGACGTACTTCGCGCCCTCGAACTCCGGCCGGGCCAGGTCGTCGAAGCTGAGGAACAGGTACTGCGGGCAGGTTTCGCCGAAGACGTTGAGCCCGTCGTCCCTTGCCCGGGAGAGTTCGGCGACCGCTTCAGCGGCCGAGACGTGCACGACGTAGAGCGGTGCACCAGCCACCTTGGACAGCTGGATCGCCCGGTGGGTGGCTTCGGCTTCCAGCAGCGGGTGGCGGACCTGGCCGTGGTGCTTCGGATCGGTGCGGCCCGCGGCCAGCGCCTGCTGCACCAGCACGTCGATGGCGATGCCGTTCTCGGCGTGCATCATGGTCAGCGCGCCGTTGTCGGCGGCCTGCTGCATGGCGCGCAGGATCTGCCCGTCGTCGCTGTAGAACACGCCGGGGTAGGCCATGAACATCTTGAAGCTGGTGATCCCCTCGGCGACCAGCGCGTCCATCTCCTTGAGCGCGTCGTCGCCGACGTCGGAGAGGATCATGTGGAAGCCGTAGTCGATAGCGCATTGGCCATCGGCCTTGGCGTGCCAGGCGTCGAGCCCCTCGCGCAGCGATCCGCCCACCGGCTGGATCGCGAAGTCCACGATGGTGGTGGTGCCGCCCCACGCCGCCGCTCTGGTCCCCGTTTCGAAGGTGTCCGAGGCGAAGGTGCCACCGAAGGGCATCTGCATGTGGGTGTGCCCGTCGACCCCGCCCGGGATCACGTAGTGGCCGTCGGCGTCGAGCACGGTGTCGGCGTCCGGCACCCACTGCTCGGCGACCTCGGGCGCAGCGATCGCGGCGACCTGTTCGCCCTCGACCAGCACGTCCGCGCGGATCTCCTCGGTCGCGGTGATCACCAGGCCACCGCGGATGACCGTCCGGCTCATCGCTGCCCCGCTTTCTCCAGTGCTGCCAGCAGGATCCGGGCGCCTTCCCGCGCCTCTTGTTCGGTGAGGCTCAGCGGCGGCGCGATGCGCAGCACGTTGCCGTCCAGCCCGCCCTTGCCGATCAGCACACCGCCGCGGCGCGCTTCCTCGAGCACTTCACCCGCCAGCTCCGGAGCAGGTGTGCCGTCGGTGTGCACGAGCTCGATGCCGATCATCAGTCCCTTGCCCCGCACCTCCGCCACGGCGGGGATCCGCCCCACCGCACCGTCGAGCTCGCCGCGCAGGACCGCGCCGATGCGCGCGGCGTTGCCCTGGAGGTCGTTCGCGATCAGGTGGTCGAGGTTGGCCAGCGCGCCTGCCGCGGTGATCGGGCTGCCGCCGAAGGTCGAGATCGAATTGGCCCGGACGCTGTTCATGACCTCGGCGCGGGCGATGACGCCACCGATCGACAGGCCGTTCCCGATGCCCTTGGCGAAGGTGACGATGTCCGGCGGGCCGGCCGCGTCGTGCGCCTGCCAGCCCCAGAAGTGCTCGCCGGTGCGGCCCCAGCCGGTCTGCACCTCGTCGCTGATCCACAGGATGCCGTGCCGGTCGAGCACCTCCTTGAATTGCGCGAACAACCCGTCTGGCGGCACTGCGAACCCGCCGACGCCCTGGATCGGCTCGGCGATCAGGCACGCCACGTTGCCGTGCAGCTGCCCGAGCACGTCCTCCAGGTCGGCCACGCAGGCGGCGGTGAACTCCTCGTCGGGCAGGCCGGCGAGTGGTGTGCCGCGCCGGCGGCTGCCGTGCACGTAAGCGGTCTGGACGGGCGACAGGCTCGTCGGCGACCAGGTCCGGTTGCCGGTCACCGCCATCGACGAGAACGAACGGCCGTGGTAGCTGTTGCGCAGCGCCAGCACCTGGTTCGAGCCGCGGTAGCCGGTGGCCAGCAGCAGCGCGGTGTCGTTGGCCTCGGTGCCGCTGGTCGTGAAGAACACCCGCGGGTCGTCGATGCCGGACAGCTCCGCGACCCGTTCGGCCAGCTCGACCATCGGCCGGTTGAGGTAGAGCGTCGAGGTGTGCAGGACCTTGCCCGCCTGCTCGCTGACCGCAGCGGTGACCTCCGGGAGCGCGTGCGCGGTCATCGTGGTGAGGATGCCGCCGAAGAAGTCCAGGTACCGGTTCCCCTCGGCGTCCCAGACGTGCCGGCCCTCGCCGCGCTCGACGTCGATGGGTTCGTCGTAGTACAGCGCCAGCCACTCCGGCAGCACAGCGCGGTGCCGCTTGGCCAGCTCTGCGTGCGTGCTCGTCATCGGCTCCCCCTCACGGCTCGGTCAGCGGTTGGTAGGCGTCGGGGCGCCGGTCGCGGTAGAACGCCCACTTCTGGCGGACCTCCTCGATCAGGTCGAAGTCGAGGTCGCGCACCACGAGTTCTTCGTCGGTGCCGCTGGCCGGTTCGCCGACGAACTGGCCGTAGGGGTCGACGAAGTAGCTGGTGCCGTAGAAGTCGTTGTCGCCGTACTCCTCGACGCCGACCCGGTTGATGGCCGCGATGAAGTACTCGTTGGCCACCGCCGCGGCGGGCTGCTCCAGCTTCCACAGGTAGGACGACAGCCCGCGGCTGGTCGCCGACGGGTTGTAGACCAGCTGCGCACCGGCCAGCCCGAGCGCCCGCCAGCCCTCCGGGAAGTGCCGGTCGTAGCAGATGTAGACGCCGATCCGGCCGACCGCGGTGTCGAACACCGGCCAGCCGAGGTTGCCGGGGCGGAAGTAGTACTTCTCCCAGAACCCGGGCAGGTGCGGCAGGTGGTGCTTGCGGTACTTGCCGAGGTAGCTGCCGTCGGCGTCGATCACGGCCGCGGTGTTGTAGTAGAAGCCCGGCCCGTCGACCTCGTAGACCGGGACGACCAGCACCATGCCTAGTTCCCGCGCCAGCGAGCACATCCGCTGCACGGTCGGCCCGTCCGGCACCGCCTCGGCCCACCGGTAGTGCTCGGTCTCCTGCACCTGGCAGAAGTACGGAGCGTTGAAGACCTCCTGGAAGCCGATGATCTTCGCGCCCTGCGCGGCGGCGGCGCGGGCGTGCGCCTCGTGCTGGTCGACCATCGAGCCGGTGTGCCCGGTCCACTTCGCCTGGACCAGCGCCGCACGAACGATGTTGGACATGGTTGCGCTGCACCCCTTCGGTAGGGAGGACACCCCCAGACGAGCCGATCGGCCCGTTCGTCGAAGGTATGACCAGCGCTGAGCACTCGCAATGATCGAACGATTACCCAGTGTTCCCGTTCGGGCCAACGGCGCCCGCCGCACGCCCCGGGCATGCACCGATGCCGGGAACGCGCCGACGCCCCGCCGCCCGAATTCCTTCGAACAGGCGAAGCGTCGGCATGTCGGGCAGGCATCCGCCCGGTAACCCGGACGAACGGCCGGTACCGCTGACCGCACCAGGCAGCAATCCGATCGCTGTGCGGTCCCCCAAGGATCCACTGTGGATGCGGTGTCAGAGCGGTGGCTCGAGGTGGGCCCACGGGTGTTCGGACTCGAGCTGGGTGGCCAAGGACAGCAGCGTCGGTTCGCTGCCGAGGCCGCCGACGAACTGCACGCCCAGCGGCAGGCCCTCCGGGGTCGTGTGCAGCGGCACGCTCATGGCCGGTCGGCCGGTGATGTTCGCCAGCTGGGTGAAGGGGACCTTCTCCAGGTTCTTCAGCACCACGTCGTTGACGACCTTGGTGCGCACCACCTTGCCCGCCAGCCGAACCCGCAGCAGCAGCTCGATCGCCTTGCGCAGGGCCGGGGACATCTCGAGCTCACCGATCCTCGCGGGCGGGTGGCCCAGCGTCGGCGTCAGCAGCAGGTCGTAGCGGTCGTGGAAGTCGGCGAGCGCGCGGCTGTAGCCGTTCCACCGGCCGAGCAGCTCGACGTACTCGGTCGCCTTCGTCTCGCGTCCCCCGGCGGCGAGCAGCCTGGTGTCGAGTTCGAAGTCCTCGTCCGCCGCGCCGAGTTCGCGCTTGAGCGCCTCCACGCCCTGGGCCAGCTGGACGTACCAGGTGGAGAGGAAGTCGCGGGACAGCTGGCGGCCGTCGATCTCGGGTTCGGCCTCCTCCACGTCGTGGCCGAGCCCGGCCAGCAGGGCCGCGGTGTTCTCGACCGCCGCGATCGCGTGCGAGCTCACCGGGAATCCCAGCGGCGAGCGGCACGTGAACCCGATCCGCAGTTTTCCCGGGGAGCGGCGGGCCAACTCGGCGTAGGGCAGGTCCGGCCGGGCGGCGAGGTAGGGGCCGCCGGGGTCCGGCCGGGCGGTCAGGACGTCGAGCATGACCGCCGTGTCGCGCACCGTCCGGGAGATCACTCCGTCGGTGGCGCCGCCGTGCATCAGCTCGGCGTGGTCCGGTCCGGCGGGGACCAGGCCGCGTCCCGGTTTCAACCCGAACAGTCCGCAGCTGCCCGCCGGGATGCGGATCGAACCGCCGCCGTCGCTGGCCCCGGCCACCGGCACCACCCCGGCCGCGACCGCGGCGGCCGCGCCGCCGGACGAGCCACCGGGCGTGTGGTCGGTGTGCCACGGGTTGCGGGTCGGGCCGTTCACCTCGGGTTCGGTGATCCCCTTCGCCCCCAGCTCGGGGGTGTTGGTGCGCCCGAAGATCACCAGACCGGCGTCCAGCCAGCGCTGGACGGTCGCGCTGTGCCGGGTGGCCGTGTGGTTGCGGGTGGACCGGGATCCGCCGCCGGTGCGGACTCCGGCGTAGTCCTGGTGCAGGTCCTTGATCAGGAACGGGACCCCGGCGAGCGCGCCCGTCAGCGGCTGCGCCGCCCGTTCCCGGGCGATGTCGAACATCGGCCGCACGATCGCGTTGATCCGGCCGTTGACCTTCTCGGCGCGCTCGATCGCCGTCTCGAGCAGCTCACCCGGCGCGACCTCGCCGCTGCTGACGAGTTCGGCCAACCCCACGGCGTCGAAACGCCGGTATTCCGCGTATTCCATGGCCCCACGCTCGCACGGACGATCTTGTTTATGAAGCAGTTTCAGCTTCCCAGACCGATGCCGCGGCGGTCGAGGAAGCTCAGCCAGCGGCCCCGGCGGCCCGCGTTCTCGTCGGCGCGCGCCAGGGCCCGGCGCGTCAGCTGGACCAGCGGCCAGCGCAGCGGTTCCGGCGGGAAGGGCATCGGCTTGCGCCGCACCAGCTCCAGGCGGGTGCGCTCGGTGTCCTCGGACCACAGCAGGTCCAGCGCGGTTCGCGCGCCGAAGCGGGACGCGGCGACGCCGAGCCCGGTGTAGCCGACGGCGTAGGCGATCCGGCCGGTGCGACCGATCAGCGGGGTGAACCGGGTCGTGGAGTCGATCGGGCCGCCCCAGCGGTGGGTGAACCGCACCCCCTCCAGCTGCGGGAAGGTGCGGAAGAAGTTCCGCGCCAGCTGGCGGTGCGCCGCGTCGTGGCCGGCCAGGGACTGGTCGGTGCGGCCGCCGAAGTAGTACACCGCGTCGTAGCCGCCCCACAGGATCCGGCCGTCCGGGGTCGGGCGGTAGTAGTGGAAGCGGTTGGCGCTGTCGGTGATGCCTTGGCGGTCGCGCCAGCCCAGCTCCGCCCACTGCTGCTCGGACAGCGGTTCGGTCACCAGCACGTAGTCCCAGATCGGCAGCACGCGCCTGCGGATCGTGCGCAGCGGGGCGCGGAATGCGTTGGTGCCCAGCACGACGCCGTTGGCGCGGACCTCTGCTCGGGGCGTTCGCAGCCGGACCTCGCCGCCGCGCTCGCGCACGCCGCGCACCGGGCTGCTCTCGTGCACGCGCACGCCGAGGCGTTGCGCTGCATCGGCCAGGCCCCAGGTCAGGCGCGCCGGGTCGACCAGACCGCCGGCGTCGGGCAGCCGGATCCCCGCGCGGTAGGTCGGCGAGTCGACGTCCGCGCGGACTCCCCCGGCACCCAGGAAGCGCGCGGTCATCCCGTGCTCCCGGTACAGCGCGGCTTCCTCGCTGAGCTCGGTGACCTCGTGCGGCTCGGTGGCGACGCTGGTCTTGCCGCACAGCCTCAGATCGGCGTCGATGCCCTGCTCCCGGACGAACTCCTCGATCGCCAGCAGGTTCTCCCGTCCGAGCTCGACCAGCCGGTCGAGCTCGGACGGCCAGTGCAGCGCGCCGTGGGCGAGGCCGTGGGTCAGGGACTCCGACAGGAATCCGCCGTTGCGGCCGCTGCCACCATGTCCGAGCCGCTGGGCTTCCAGCAGCAGCACGTCCAGCGCGGGGCGCCGCTGCTTGGCCTCGATCGCCGCCCACAGCCCGGTGAACCCGCCACCGACGACCACCAGGTCCGCGCGATCGTCACCGGTCAGGGGTTCGCGCGGCGACGGTCGATCGGCACGATCGGTCCAGTGCACGGCGACCTCGGCCTCGGCCAGCGCGGCCTCGAGCGGTGCTTCGCGCATCCGGCGCTACTCCCACCAGGGGCGGTAACCGATGCCGTGCCGGGCCGCGCGCTGGACGTCCCGGCGCAGTTCCCGGGTTTCGCGCGCCACTCCCGGCGGGAACCCGTGCTTGATCGACCGGTGCTCGGCGGTCTCCCCCATGTAGCAGAGCGAGTAGAACAGACCGACCATCAGACCGAGCGCGATCGCGCTCACCCGGATGTCCAGCGGGCCGGGCAGCAGCACCAGCAAGCAGAACGGCGCCAGCTGGGTCAGCGCGCGCAGGACGTGGCGCAGCACCCAGGTGCGGCAGGTGACGTCGTGCAGCACCCACTCGGCGCAGCGGTCCGGAAGCCTGCCACCGAAGGCGTACCAGACCCATTGCGCTGGATTGGGTCGATTGGTCGCCATGGTCTCCAGGCTAGTCTTCGCGGGGTTCGACCGGATCCGCCGTTTCGCGGCTCCGTCCTCGCCGCCGAATCCTAGACACCTCGCTTCCCGCACCCGGCGATCGGCTCCGCGTCACACCTGGCGCCGAAGTGCGTCACACCGGTAACGAAAGCGGTCGGGGACCGATGTTCATGGCAGAAGGGGTGAGTGACGTGTTCGTGGTCGTGGTGGCGCTGCTGTTGGTCGTGATCTTGGGTGCGGTGATGTTCACCGACGCGTTCGACGGGAAGGGTTCGGCCGAGCGCCGGAACTTCAAGGACGTGGTGGCCCAGCTGAAGCGGGCGGTGCGGACTCCCAGCCATCGCTGAGACGTCCGAAGTGGACGAAGGCCCGGTCGGGTGCTCCCGGCCGGGCCTTCGCCGTCACAGCAGGCCGCGCCGGGCGAGGTCGGCGATCAGCGCCCGCACCCCGAACGTCCACTGCGGACAGTCCTCGGAGCGGGCCACCCGGTTGACCAGGGTGCCCAGCCCGGGAGCCGAGATGCGGACCACGTCGCCGATGCGGTGGGTGAATCCCGCGCCGGGCGCGCCGCGGTCCTCGGTGGGCGCGAACATCGTGCCGGTGTAGAGGATCAGGCCGTCCGGGTATTGGTGATGGGGGCCGACCGCAGCGCGGGCCAGCTGCTCCGGGTCGCGGCTGATCTCGCGCATCGAGCTGGCCCCGTCCAGCACGAAGCCGTCCTCGCCGACGACTTCCAGGCGCACCTCCAAGGCGCGCACGTCGTCGAGCCCGAACGAGCCGTCGAACAGCCGCAGGAACGGTCCGAGAGCGGCCGAGGCGTTGTTGTCCTTGGCCTTGGGCAGCAGCAGCGCGCTGCGTCCCTCCACGTCGCGGAGGTTGACGTCATTGCCGAGCGTTGCGCCGATGATCCGGCCGTCGGAGCGGATCGCCAGCGCCACCTCGGGCTCGGGGTTGTTCCACTCCGATCCGCCCGCGATGCCGACCTCGGCGCCGACGCCGACCGCGGCCAGCAGCGGCGCCTTGGTGAAGATCTCCGGGTCCGGGCCGAGGCCGACCTCCAGGTACTGCGACCACAGCCCGTCGCGGACCAGCACCTCCTTGACCGCTCGCGCCTCCTCGGAGCCGGGGACCACCGCGGCGAGCGCACCGCCGATGGCCCGCTCGACCTGGACCCGGGTTTCGGCCGCACGCGCGGCATCACCACCGGCGCGCTCTTCGATGACCCGTTCCAGCATGCTCTTGACGAAGGTCACCCCGGCGGCTTTGAGGACCTGCAGGTCGGCAGGCGCCAGCAGTCGCGCCCCGCTGCCACCGCCGAGGGTTTCGGCGAGCACCGGCGCCAGCGGCCAGCTCTTGCGGCCCGGCGCCGATCGGGCCAGGTCCACCGCGTCGGGCCGTTCCAGCAGGTCGGAGAGGGTCGGGGCCACGGCGGTGAGATCCACGAGTTGGTCGCCCCGGACCGCGACCACGGCGGGTCCGCCCTCGTCGGGATCGTGCAGCCGTCCGACCAGCGTGGCCGCGGTGCGGTCGGCGGGCAGGACGTCGAGGGCGTTTTCGAGCAGTTCCACGCGCACCCCTCACGGTCGTCGATGATCGGCAACATACCCGGCCGAACGCCCCCTTCCGATCCGCTGACCAGTGATGATCTTGACCGGGGGCTGGCGACGCCGATCAGCGGTCACGTAGGGTGCGACCGACCGCATCACCCGTTCGAGTGATGCGGCGGAACCGTGTCGACCGACCAGTTGGGGTGACAACCAGTGGGCAGTTCGTCGTTGCCTCCGATCCGCGGGCGAGGACGTCACCGGCGGGCGCAACCCAAGACGTGGTACCGCAGGACTCCCCCGCGCTTGCTCGGCTACGCCGTCGCGGTGTTCGTGACCGCGATCGCGGTCAGCAGCGCGCACCACGGCACCGCCGCCGCCCCGGTCGCAGCACCTGCCCCGGCCCCAGCCCCGGCTGCCCAGTTCCTGCCCGCCGAGGCCACCTCGACCGCGCCGAAGCTGCACATCGCGGAGCCCGAACCGGTCGCAACCGTCGAAGCTGCGCCGCACGCTCCAGAGACCACCAGCCGGCCCACGCGCACCGCCGCCCCGAAACCCGAGCCGGTCCGGACCACCGAGGCTCCCAAGACGGCGGTGGAGACGACGAGCAAGTCGGCGCCCGCGGTGACCTCGGCGCCGACCGAGACCACTCCCCCCGTGGAGACCAGCGAACCGCCGTCGGAGGACCCGACCGAAACCGCGCCCCCGACGGAGACCCAACCGCCGTCCAGCTCCGAGCCCGAACGCCCGCGGCTGCTGCCGCGCATCGGCGAGGTCGTCGACGGCATCACCGGGCCGCTCCTGAACCGTTAAACGTCGCGATCCGCGGCGGGCGGTGGGACAGTCGATCCCAGGGGGTGTCGCCATGGACGTAATCGCGATCACCGGCGGGACCGGGCACCTCGGGCGCGAACTGGTGCGCCTGCTCAAGCCCGAGCACCAGGTTAGGGTCCTCACCCGCCGCCCCGGCACCGATCCCGAGGTGGAGTGGGTGCAGGGCGACCTGGCCACCGGTGCGGGCGTGCCCGAACTGCTCGCCGGTGCGCAGACCGTCGTGCACGCGGCCACCTCCTCCCCCGCCGCGCAGCGCGGATTCCTGCACCCGGTCGACTTCTGGCGCAGCCCGCCCGATGTGGACGTCGACGGCACCAGCCGGTTGCTGGAGGAAGCGGCGACGGCCGGCGCGCGGCACTTCCTGTACGTCTCCATCGTCGGCGTGGACCGGCCTGCCCTGCCGTACCTGCGGTTGAAGCACACCGCCGAAGAGCTGGTGAGCGTCTCCGACGTGCCCTGGTCCACGGTGCGGGCCACCCAGTTCCACTGGCTGCTCGATCGGATGTTCAACCGCGCCGCGCGGATGCCGTTCCTGCCGCTGCCCGCGTCGCTGCCGACGCAGCCGGTCGACGTCCGGGACTTCGCGGAGTACCTCGCCGAATGCATCGGTCAGGGACCCGGCGGCCTGCGGGAGGACTTCGGCGGCCCCGAGGTGCTGACGCTCGGCGATGCGCTGCGCACCTGGCAGGAGGTCCGCGACAAGCACCGCAAGGTCTTCGAAGTGCCCGCACCTGGGCGGTTGCGGCGCATCGCCACCGACATGACCTGCCCGGACGGTCGACGCGGACGGATCACCTGGGGCGACTGGCTGCGCAGCCACCCCGGCGACTGACCACCGTCCACATCGGATGCCCGCGGGGGCCGTGCCGGAAGCCCCGCCGCGCACTCCTACGATTCAGGCGTACGGAGTACGGAGGCGGGTGCGATGGCGACCGAGTACAGCGGTGGTGGCGATCCGGTGCGCAGCCTGGCGCTGCTGTGGCGGACCCAGGACGGGCCGAGCAGCGGTCGCCGGGGGCGCTCCGACCTGGGCGTGGACCGGATCGTGCGCGCCGGGATCGAGATCGCCGACGCGGACGGGCTCGCGGCGCTGTCCATGCGCAAGGTGGCCGACCACCTGGGGGTCGGCACCATGTCGCTCTACACCTACGTGCCGGGCAAGGCCGAGCTGATCGACGTCATGCTCGACACCGCCTACGGCGAAACGGCGCGCCCCGAACCCGGCACGACCGGCTGGCGGGACCGGCTCACCCAGATCGCGCAGGAGAACTGGGCGCTCTACCACCGGCACCCGTGGATGCTGCAGGTCGCGACCGGGCGCGCGGTGCTGGGCCCGAACGCCATCGCGAAGTACGACTACGAGCTCACCGCGCTCACCGGCCTCGGCCTCACCGACGTCGAGGTGGACGCCACGCTGAGCCTGGTGCTCGGCCACGCCGAGGCGGCGGCCCGCCGGGCGATGGAGGCGACGCAGACCGAGCAGCGCAGCGGGATGACCGACGAGCAGTGGTGGAACGCGCACGCGCCACTGCTCGGTCAGCTGATGGACCCGCAGCGCTACCCGACCGCGTCCCGCGTGGGTTCGGCCGCCGGCGAAGCGCACGGCTCGGCGCACGATCCCGAGCACGCCTTCGAATTCGGCCTGGAACGCATCCTCGACGGGATCGAAGCGCTCATCGCCGGCCGGTGATCCGCTCGCGAGAAGGAGTTCGAGAGCAGGCTCTCAGGCGATCTTCACCAGCATCTTGCCGGTGTTCTCACCGCGGAGCATGCCCAGGAAGGCGTCCGGGGCGTTGCGCAGGCCGTCCACCACCGTCTCCCGGTAGCTGATCTTGCCGTCGCGCAGCCAGCCGCCGACCTCGGCGAAGAACTGGTCCTTGAGGTGCGCGCGGTCGCCGACGATGAAGCCCTCGAGCCGCAGGCGCTTGGAGACCAGCTTGAACATGTTGTTCGGTCCGGGCTCGGGCTTGGTGTTGTTGTACTGCGAGATCATGCCGCACTCGGCGACCCGGCCGAAGTCGTTGAGCACGTCGATCGCCGCTTCCAGGTGTTCGCCGCCGACGTTGTCGAAGTAGACGTCGATGCCGTCCGGTGCGGCCGCGCGCAGCTGATCGACGACCGGACCGTCGTGGTAGTTGAACGCCGCGTCGAAGCCGACCTCTTCGGTGAGGTAGCGGACCTTCTCCGCCGACCCGGCGCTGCCGATCACCTTGGCGGCGCCGCGCAGCTTGGCGATCTGCCCGACCAGCGAGCCGACCGCACCCGCCGCACCGGAGACGAACACGACATCGCCCTCCTTCTGCTTCGCCACGTCGACCAGGCCCACGTAGGCGGTCATGCCCGGCATGCCGAGGGCGTAGAGGTAGGCGTTCAGCGGCGCCGCCTGCGGGTCCACCTTGACGGCGCGCTTGGCGTTGACCACGGCGTAATCGCGCCAGCCGAGGTCGTGCAGCACGAAGTCGCCGGGCTGGAAGCCCTCGGCGTTGGCGGTGACGACCTCGCCCACCGCGCCGCCCTGCATCGCCTTGCCGACCTCGAAGGGCGGCACGTAGGACTTGCCCTCGTTCATCCGGCCCCGCATGTACGGGTCGACGCTCATCACCACGTTGCGCACCAGCAGCTGCCCGTCGCCGGGCTGCGGCGCGTCGACCTCGACGACGTCGAAGTTGTCCGGGGTCGGCCAGCCCTTCGGGCGCGACGCCAGGCGGATCTCCAGGCCCTTGCTCATCGGTTCTCCTCTGCGAGACGGGGTCGCCGCCGACGATACCGAAAATGTCAGCGACTGCCAATTGTCGGCTGGTGACTTATGTCTTGCCCTGTCGAAATGGCAGAATGGACCGCATGAACTCCCCGAACGACCAGGGTGGCCTACGCGCCCGCAAGAAGCAGCGCACCCGCGCGGCCCTGATCGACGCTGGCTTGGACCTGTTCCTCGCCAACGGCTACGAAGCCACCACCATCGACGAGATCGCCGCCGCCGTGGAGGTCTCGTCGCGCACCTTCTTCCGCTACTTCGCCGGCAAGGAGGACGTCGCACTGGCCAAGGGCGTCGAGTTCGACGAACTCGTGCTGGACGCCCTGGCCGCCCGGCCCGCCGACGAACCGCCGCTGATCTCGCTGCGGCACGCCTTGCTGGACGTGCTCCACGAATCCGCCGCCGACTCCGGCGTCCAGCGGTTCCTGAGCACCCAGCACCTGATCAACAAAACCCCGGCGCTGCTCGCCGGCAACCTCCGCCGGGCCGCTGGCACCGAAGAACGGCTGACCGCCGAGATCGCGAAGCGGCAAGGCCTGGACCTCGCCGAGGACATGCGCCCCCGGGTGCTCGTCGGCGCGGTGTGGGGCGCGTTCCGCATCGGACTGGAGACCACCTGCGCCGATCCGAGCCGCGAAGTGGGGCGGATGGTCGAACTCGTCGAGCAGGCCATCGATCTGGCCACCGCCGGGATTCCGCAGCGATGGGGCGGAGACCCGCGCAGCTGGTGATTACGATCAGCGGCAGTCGACGGGAGGAGCGCTGTGGACGAGATCGTGAGCTTCGCGGACGTCGAAGACGCGGCTGACCGGTTGGAGGGCATCGCGCACCGCACCCCGGTGCTCACCTCCAGCACGCTGGACGAGCTGGTCGGCGCCGAGGTCTTCCTCAAGTGCGAGAACTTCCAGCGGATGGGCGCGTTCAAATTCCGCGGCGCCTACAACGCGATCTCCCGCCTGGACCAGGAGCAGCTGCAGCGCGGTGTCGTGGCCTACTCCTCCGGCAACCACGCACAGGCCGTCGCCCTGGCGTGCCGGTTGCTCGGCGCGAAGGCGGTGATCCTGATGCCCGCGGACGCACCTGCGGCGAAGCTCGACGCCACCCGCGGCTACGGCGCGGAAGTCATCACCTTCGACCGCTACACCGAGAACCGCGAGGAACTCGGCCGGAAGCTCGCCGGTGAGCGCGGGCTCGCGCTGATCCCGCCCTACGAGAACGCGCACATCATGGCCGGGCAGGGCACCGCGGCGCTGGAGCTGCTGACCGAGACCGGACCGCTGGACGCGCTGGTGGTGCCGGTCGGCGGCGGCGGGCTGATCGCCGGGTGCTCCACGGCGGCCAAGGCGCTGCACCCGGAGATCCGCGTGATCGGCGTCGAACCCGAAACCGCCGACGACACGAGGCAATCGCTCGCGGCCGGCGAGCGGGTGACGATCCCGGTGCCGCGCAGCATCGCCGACGGGCTGACCGCCGCTGTTCCCGGTGAGCTGACGTTCTCCGTCAACCAGCGGCTGGTCGACGAGATCGCCGTGGTCTCCGAGGACGAGATCCGCGCGGCGATGCGGCTGGCCTTCGAACGGCTGAAGCTGGTGGTCGAACCCAGCGGTGCGGTGGGCATCGCGGCGCTGCTCGCCGGGCGGATCACCGCACCTCGGGTGGGCGTGGTGATCTCCGGCGGCAACGTCGGGGTCGACCGCTTCGCCGAGATCATGCGCTGATCACAGCTGCGGCCAGGGCCGCTGCGCCGGGCGCAGCCGCTCGTAGGCCCGGGCCAGGCGGAGCACGCCGAGGTCGTCGAAGCGCCGCCCCGCGATCTGCAGGCCGATCGGCAGGCCGTCCGCGGTCCAGCCGCAGTTGACCGACACCGCGGGCTGCCCGGACATGTTGTAGGGCAAGGTGAACGCGATGTGCTCCAGGCCGCGCAGCGGGTCGCCGGTCGGGTACGCCTGCTCGGCCGGGAACGCGGGGATCGGAGCGACCGGCGACAGCACGTGGTCGAAGTCGCGGACGACCCGGTTGGCGGCCACCGAGATCGCGTCCATCTGGCTGTAGCCGTGGAACACCTGCGCGGCCGTGGCGTCGCGCGCGCTGGTGGCCCACTGCGCGATGCCCGGCAGGACCCGCGCGCGTCGTTCGGCGGGCAGCGCCGAGATGTCCGTCCAGGACCGGAACCGCCAGAACAGGTCCATGCCGTCGAGCATCTCGCGGGACAGGAACGGATCGATCGGCTCCACCGACGCACCGGCCGACTCGAGCAGGTGCGCCGCGGCCACGACCGCCGCGGTGACCTCGGGGTCGACGGGCAGCCCCACCTGGTGGTCCAGGAGCAGGGCGATGCGCAGCCCGCGCACCTCGCCGTCCAGGGCCAGCCAGTCGAGATCGGCCGGGGGCAGCGCCGTGTGGTCGCGGGCATCCGGCGCCGCCAGCACCGAGGACAGCAGCGCGGTGTCGGTGACCGTGCGGGTCATCGGCCCGATCACGCGCCCGGCGTAGGGCGGGTCGACCGGGATCCGGCCGAAGCTGGGTTTGAGCCCGACCACCCCGCACCACCCGGCGGGCAGCCGGATCGAACCGCCGATGTCGGTGCCCACGTGCAGCGGCCCGTAACCCGCTGCGGCGGCAGCGCCCGCCCCGGCGCTGGACCCGCCCGGAGTCCGGCTGAGATCCCACGGATTCCGGGCCAGGTGGTGGAAGCTGGACGCGCCGGAGGACAGCATGCCGTAGTCGGGCATGGTGGTCTTGGTGAAGATCACGGCGCCGCTCTCGCGCAGCCGAGCGACTGCTGGTGCGTCGTTCCGCGCCGCGACGAGCTCGGTGGCCGCAGTGCCCAGCGGTACCGGGGTGCCCTTGGTGGCGATGTTCTCCTTGACCGTCACCGGCACGCCGTCGACCGGGCCCGCCGGTGCACCGCGGCGCCAGCGCTCCTGCGAGGCGAGGGCCTCGGAGCGCGCCGCGTCGGCGTCGAGCGCGTAGGTCGCGCACAGCTTCGGTTCGCAGGTCTCGACGCGTTCCAGCACGGCGTCGAGGACCTCCACCGGTGAGGTCTCCCCCGACCGGTAGGCCGAAACCAGGTCCACCGCCGAGAGATCGGCCAACTCCGCCATCCGGGTCTCCCCTCGCTCGCGGCCGGAAGCACCGAGTCTCGACCACCGAGCACCGCGAGGAAAGTTGGCAAGGTGCCCGCGCCGGACGACAACACCGTGCACCTCGTCCGTTGACAGCCGGTCACCCCGGCGGGGTCACCGCCGCGGGCACCGGGAGTTCGGCGTCGACCAGCACCTGCACGCCCAGCTGGTCACCGCGACCGCGATCGTCCGGATCGCCCCACCGGCACCAGATCTGCGCGCCGGGCGGTGAAACCCGCTGCCGCAGAACGGGGTTGCGCTCGTCCGGCAGGTCCAGCGGCAGCCGGACGCGGCAGCGGGCGTCCACCTCGGCCAGGACCTGCGCCGACGCGGTGGGGCGGAACCGGCCGATGCCGCGCACCAGCGGAACCAGCACCCCGGTGGCCAGCTCGGCGGCGAAGCGCACCGGCAGCACGTGGTCGAACTGCCACGGGTGGACCGGAACCGGCAGGTGCTCCCCGGTGACCGCGTCCGCGCACCGCCGCACCTCGGACAGCAGGCCCCGGGCCGTGCGGTCGAGGAGCAGTTCCGGGATCCGGTGCGAATCGGGATCGGCGCCGAAGCGCAGCCGGTCCCGGTGCACCGCCACCCAGTCCAAGCCGAGCGGTCGACCGCGCTTCGGCCCGTAGGGGGCCAGGGTGTCGGCAGCCACGTCCCTCCTCAACCAGGCAGCAGGACGACACCCGGGACAGTAACAAAGGTTAGGCTAACTTAATACGGCCGATCCGGGAGATGCTGATCACGGGTCAGCTCGGCTTGCGGGTCCGCCCGCGAGCGCGCAGCTCGGCGTTGGGCAGCGCCGGGGCGGGCAGCGCGGGCTCGGGGTAGCCGTGCACGACGCCGAAGCGGCCGTCCGAAGCGCCGGCAACGCGCCCCTGCTCCCAGTCCTCCCGCGCTCGGACCACTTCCTCGTGGGAGCGGCCGACGAAGTTCCACCACATGACGATCTGCTCCTCGAACGGAACACCGCCCATCAGCAGCGCCCGCCCGGACACGTCGGCGCGCAGCTCGACCTGCTCGCGACCTCGTCCGAGGTAGAGCATGTCGCCGACGCGGACCGGTCGACCGTCGACGGAGATCCCGTCCGACATCGCCAGCACGGCGTGCTCGAAATCGGCCTCCAGCGGCAGTCGCATGGCCCGACCTGCGTTGATCGAGATCTCGGCACCCATCAGCGGCGTGTAGGTGCGCGCCGGTGAAACCGCCTCGTCGAGCGCGCCCATCAGCACGGTCACCGAGCCGTCCGCCGTGGACAGCACCGGCAGGTCACCGTGGTGCTCGAAGTGCGGTGCGACGTCGCGCTGCTCCCCGGGCAGCGCGACCCACAGCTGCGCCCCGTGCAGCACCGGGCCGTGGCCCGCCGGGGACTCCTCGGAGTGCGAGATGCCCCGGCCCGCGGTCATCAGGTTCAGCTCGCCCGGGCACACCAGCTGCTCGTTGGCGAGGCTGTCGCGGTGCAGCACCTCGCCCTCCAGCAGCCAGCTGACCGTCTGCAGCCCGGTGTGCGGGTGCGGCGGGACCTGCATGCCCGGCTGGCCTGCGATGTCGGCCGGGCCGTAGAAGTCGGCGAAGCACCAGGCGCCGACCATGCGCCGGTCGCGGTTGGGCAGCGTGCGCCCGACCATCATCGCCCGCGGCCCGCCCAGCGGGACGGTGCGCGGCTCCAGCAGTTCGGACTCCGGTTCGGCGGCGGTCGCCACGCCGCCGCAGCGCAGTTCGGCCGGATCCTGTTCCACATTGCTCACCCGGTCAGCTTCCCCCACCGCGCACGCGGGGCACAATCGGTCCCCGGTCGCCGCCGCGCCGAGTTCGAGCTCGACGGGACCACTTCGGACTGATCAACCCACGGTCGCGCCGAACACCAGGCCGAGCACGTAGGTGACGGCCGCTGCACCAGCGCCGATGCCGAGCTGCCGCAGCGCGCGGGGCAGCGGCGCAGCACCGGAGAGCACCCCGACGGTCGCGCCGGTGAGCATCAGCGCGAGGCCGACGAGCACGACCGCCACCAGCACCGCCGGTCCGCCGGACATGCCGAAGAGGAACGGCAGGACCGGGATCAGCGCGCCGGAGGCGAAGAAGACGAAGCTGGACACGGCCGCGTTGATCCCGGTGCCGACGATCTCGTGGTCAGCGGACTTCTCGTCGGCCTGCGGCACCACCGGTTTCGGGTCGCGCAGCAAGGCATCCGCGCGGCGCTGCGCCTCGTCCTCGGACATGCCCCTGGCCCGGTAGACCAGTGCGAGCTCGTTGGCGTCGACGTCGAGGTAGGGCACCACTGCGCGGGTCTCCGGGTTCGGCGAGGCCGCGGCCAGCAGCTCCCGCTGCGAGCGCACCGAGATGTACTCCCCCGCGCCCATCGACAGCGCGCCGGCGAGCAGACCGGCCAAACCGGTCAGCAGGACGGTGTGGGTCGGGACGTTGCCGCCGATCACGCCGAGCACCAGCGCCAAGTTGCTCACCAAGCCGTCGTTCGCGCCGAACACCGCGGCGCGGAAGGTTCCCGACACGCGGGCCCGGCCTCGAGCGGCGAGGGCGCGCACGACCTCCTCGTGGATCTGCTCGTCGGCGGCCATCGCCGGGGACGCGTCGCGGTCGGACTCGTACGGCGAACGGCTCTCCGCGCGCTGGGCGAGGGCGAGCACGAAGACCGAACCGAACCGGCGGGCGAGGAACACCAGCAGGCGCATCCGGAACCGGCCGCGTTGCTTCGGCCCCGCCTCGTCGCCGAGCAGCTCCTCCCAGTGCGCGGCGTGGCGCTCCTCCGCTTCGGCCAGGCCGAGCAGGATCTCGCGCTCCTCGCCGGTGCGGCGGGCGGCGAGCTCCCGGTAGACCTCGGCCTCCTCCCGCTCGTCGGCCAGCCTGCGCCGCCACCGGCGCACCGACTTCGCATCGGCCTTGGGCCGGGTGGAGCAGGCGCCGCTACCAGGCGCTCTGGGCCGTCGGTGATGCGGGTCGGGACCTTCATGTCGTGCGCTTCCCTTCGTGGACAGCGTGGCGGTCGCGGTTTCCCGGTTGGTTGG
>NZ_JBEOVY010000059.1:0-28030 GCF_040295745.1 Saccharopolyspora sp. NPDC002686 | reverse complement strand
GTGTATTGGACATACATAAAAACGGGATCCCGCAGCCAGGCGGCGTCTGAGGTTCCGCCACCCGCACCGCTAAGCAAGGTGAGTCTGGAAACAGTGGAGGCGGAGGGACTACCGGTCGCCGGCCAACCAGGTGACCGCCTGGTGGAACAGCCGACGGTACCCGTCCCACTCCAGGAATTCGGTCGGCGCCCAGTGCGGCGAGATGTCCGAGGCGAAGGCCAGGGTTCGGCCCTCGCCCTCGGTGCGCACCGCCAGCAGCGGCCGCGACTCGACGGTGGCGAGCACGGTCGCGTCGGACTTGGCGACGAGCTTCTGGTAGCCGAGCAGGGCCGGCCACTGCGCGTCCAGGCCCTCGACGACGGGGTGGGCGGTACCGGTGAGCTCGCCGAAGACGCCTTCCGGGGACTCCACCCGGTCGTCGTAGGGCAGGATCTCCACCGGCAGCACCTCCTCGATCGGGGTGTCGTGGAAGTTCGCCTTGCCCTGGAAGCCCTGGAAGCTGAGGTAGCCGCCGGCCATCGCCAGCCCGCCGCCGGCGCGCACCCACTCGGCCAGCAGCTTGAGCCGGTTCGGGAACCGGCGGCCCTGGTTGAACACCTGCGGGTGCAGCAGCAGCGAGTTCGCGCCGATGTCGGACAGGATCACCACGTCGTACTCGCCGAGCTCGTCGAGCGACGCGGGGAAGTCCGTCGCGACGAGGTGCGACGGCAGGTGGACCACGTCGTGGCCTTCTGCGCGCAACGCCGCGAGCAACGCCTCGGCCCCGATCTCGAGCTGGGCGCGATCGATGGCGTCGAAGCCCTTGACGTCGGTCGTCCGGGCCACCCAGGACTCCCCGGCCAGCAGCACGCGGCTCAAATCCGCCTCCCCTGTTGGATGATGTTGCGCAAACTTTGCGCTCGATGTTGCGCAAACTAATCCGCGCCGCGCCCTCCGTCAAGCGTCGACCTGAGCCGCCTTGCCGATACACTGCGCCCAGAGCACTCGATGGAAGGGGCGCGGATGACGTTGACGCGCGTTGCGCAACGTGCGCAAGTGTCGACCTCGACGGCGTCGCGCTACCTGCGCGGCCAGCTGAAGGTGCAGCCCGAGACCGCCGCGCGGATCGACGCCGCCGTCCAGGAGCTGCACTACGAGGTGCGCCCGGCGGCCACCGCGGACACCGGGCGCGACCACGCACCGGTCATCGCGCTGATCGTCCCGGAACTGGCCAACCCGTTCTTCGCCGCGCTGGCCGAGGAGATCGCCACCGCCGCTGCCGTCAGCGGCGCCTCGCTGGTCATCGGGGTCACCGGCCGGCAAGCGCAGCGCGAGGCCAAGGTCAGCGACTTCGTCGCGGACACCGAGGACATCGACGGAATGATCTACGTCGGGATGCACCGCGAGAACCCGCGGCTGCTGCAGGCCATCGCCGACGGGCTGCCGGTGGTCGTCCTGGACGAGGAGATCGCCAACACCACCGGCGTGGACACCATCGGAGTGGACAACTACGGCGGCGCCTACCAGGCCACCGCCTACCTCGCGCAGCTCGGCCACCAGCGCATCGCGCACATCGCCGGACCTCGCGAGCTGTCCACCACCCGCGACCGGCTGCGCGGGTACCGCGACGCGATGGAGCACGCCGGGCTGGAGGTCGACGAGGGCCTGGTCCTGCACGGCCCCTACACCGAGCAGTTCGGCGCGAGCACCTTCCCGTACCTCACCGGCGCCGCGCAGCCGCCCACCGCGGTGTTCGTCGGCAGCGACATCGCCGCGGTCGGCGTCCTCGGCGCCGCCGAACTGCACGGCCTGAGCATCCCCGAAGACCTCTCGGTGGTCGGCTGCGACGGCATCCGGGTCGGCGAATGGCTGCGCCCGAAGCTCACCACCCTGCAGCAGCCCGTCGCCGAGCTGGCCCGCGGCGCGCTCGAGCTCGTCCACACCCGCATCGCCGACCCCGGCGGCAGCACCGTGCGGCGGAACCTCCCGCTGCAGCTGGTCATCCGCGGTTCCGCTGTTCCGCCCAAGCCCTGATCCGGAGGACCCGTGCCCGACCCGATCGAGCTCACCCAACAACTCGTCCGCCTCGACACCCGCGCCGCGGGTGAGAAGGCCGCCGCCGAACTGATCGCCCCGCTGCTCACCGCCGCCGGCTTCGAGGTGGCCGTCGACGAGCCGCGCCCCGGCCGGGCCAACCTCGTCGCCCGGTTCGGCACCGGCACCCCGCTCACCCTCACCGGGCACCTCGACACGGTGCCCGCCGACCCCGCGACGTGGACGTTCGACCCGCACAGCGGCGAGATCCACGGCGACCGGCTCCGCGGTCGGGGCAGCAGCGACATGAAGGCCGGGGTGGCAGCGATCGTCGCGGCAGCGGTGCAGGCCGCCAGCACTGCCCCGAACGAGCTCGCCGCGCAGCTGGTGTTCACCTTCGGCGAGGAAACGGGCTGCGAAGGTGCGGCTCTGCTGCCCGAGCTCACGCCCAGCCCCGCGCTGCTGGTGGCCGAGCCCACCGCCAACCGGATCGTGCTGGGGCACAAGGGAGTTCTGTGGCTGCGGCTCACCGCGCACGGCAGGAGCGCGCACGGGTCCCGCCCGGAACTCGGCGAGAACGCCCTGGCCGCGCTCGCCGAGACCGCAGTGCGCATCCACCGCAACGACGACTGGCCGACCAGCCCGACGCACGGCCCGGCCACGGTCAACGTCGGCGCGTTCCACTCCGGCGTGCAGCCGAACCTGGTGCCCGACCGGGCCGATCTGCTGCTCGACATCCGCACCACCCCGGAGTTCACCGCCGACGACGCGCGCACCGCGATCACCGAACTCGCGCTCCCCGGCACGGAAATCGCCGCCGAACTGGACCTGCCGGGCGTCGCGACCAGCGCCGAGGACCCGCTGGCCCGCGCCATCGTGGCGGCGCTGCGCCCGGAAAACGCCGACGAGAAGCCGGAATACGCCACGTACTTCACCGACGCCTCGGTCCTGGCACCGGCCCTCGGCTCCCCCGCGGTGATCGTCTACGGCCCGGGCGACCCGGACCAGGCCCACGTCAGCGACGAAACCTGCTCGGTCACGGCGATCCGCGAAACCACCGAATCCCTCACCCGCCTCCTCACCACCTGGTCCTCGATCCAAGAACCCACCGCCGAGCAGTGACCCCGGCGCGCGGGTCCGCAAATTCCATTGAAATCGAACCTCCGATTTCAATGGAATTTTGAGTCCACGACCACAGCGGGAGGTGCGCAGTTCTCGCCGCCAGCAGTGCATCATTCCCAAATAATCCACTGTGGACTCCCTGTGGCGGTTACCGGGAACGTCGCGCGGGGTCCGCTCGTTCGAGCTTCGTCCAGCCCCGCCAGCCGCGCTCCGCCAGCAGTTCGATCAGGCGGCGGGCCGGCGGCGCGGTCTCGAATGCCAGGGCGTCCATCAGCTCCGCCAACGGCGGGTCCACGTCGACGTCGTCGACGTAGGCATCGCCGCGCTGCTCGGCGAGGTGGGTGACGAGGGCTGCCAGCTCGTCGGCCAGCTCGACCAGCCGCGGGTCGTCGTCGGCCCAGTCGAACGCTTGGCCCAGCGCGAGGTACAGGTCGACGAACTTCGGGTCGGCGATCTGCTCCTGCTTGCGCGCGATCCACTCCCGGACCCGCCCGGGAGAGCATGCGACCAGGGGAATCCAGCCGTCGCGTTCGACCTGGACGATCCGCTCGTCGACGCCGAGCTCCCGCAGCCGTTCGAGGAAGTCGACCACCTCCGGGGGCAGCACCAGGCTGTCTCCGGAGGAGAGGCCGGCGATCCGCTCGCGATGCCGCTGCCGCTGCCGGATCTCCGCCCGCAACCTCGCGTCGATGTCGGCGACGGCTGCGGCGAACTCCTCCTGGTCTGCCCGCAGCAGCTCCCGCACGCGCGCCAGCGGTACCCCCGCCTCGGCGAGGGTCCGGATCTTGACCAGCTCGATCACCGCACCGGCGTCGTACCGCCGATAGCCGGACCGGTCCCGCTCCGGCTCCGGCAGCAGCCCCTTGGCGTGGTAGTGCCGCACCGCGCGCACCGTCACCCCGGCGTGCGACGCCAGCTCACCTATCGTCAGCATCCGACCAGTCTCCTGGGCCTCGCGGCTGTTCGCCGGGTCATGCCCGACCCGATGCGCGACGGATGAGCCGGGCGACTTCAGGGGCGCGAGCGACCATCAGCCCGTGATCCGCGTCGAGCCAGGCCGTGGTGGTGCGCGGCCGCGCGCGGACCAGCCGCTCGATGCCGGCGCGCCAGTTCCGGTTGCGCCACGGTGCACGCCCTTCACCGCTGTCGCCGGCCATCGACGTCGACATGATCATGCTGATCGGGAGGTCGATCTTCCGGTACCTGTCGAGGATTCCGGACCGCACAGCCTCCACCTCGAGGTTCAGCCCGACGATCTCCTGCCCGGTGAGCAAAACCTGGCGCGGCGTGCCCTCGAGGGACTTCACCTCGCGCCGCAGTTCTTCCGCCATCGCGCAGAACTCGGGCAGGTCGCGCTCGGTGATGAACGGTTCGGGCACCGGGTTCGCCCCGTCGACGAGGACGAGTTCGGCGCCGATCTCGGGATGCTCCGAGGTGTGGTGCACGATCAGATCCGCGCCCAGCGAGTGGCCCACGAGCACAGGCTCCGGAAGGCTCAGCTCCGCGAGCACTGCGGCGAGATCACCGAGGAACGCGTCGAAGGAATACCGGTCGGCGGCCGAGGAAAGCCCGTGACCTCGCAGGTCGAAGGTCACCACGTCGTGGTCGCGCCGCAGCAACCCGACCAGCTCGCCCAGATCGGCCTGCGTCGTGAGCAACCCGGGGCACAGGACCAGCGGTCGTCCCCGGCCACCGCGAGAAGCTGCGATCGCGACCCCGTCGTGGTGGACCGTGAAGTGCTCGATCTTCGCCGTCATGCCGACCAGCCTGACGGCTTGCCCCTGCGTCAAGGTCAACCCGCGAAGCGGGCCGCTCCCGGAGGAACGGCCCGCTTCGCGTCAGTTGGCTCGTCAGGCTCCGTCGATCTCCGAGCGCAGGACGTCGGGGCGGTCGCTGATGATTCCGTCCACACCGCGCTCGATCAGGGTTCGCATCTGCGCCGCGTCGTTGACCGTGTACGGGTTGATCCGCATCCCGTGCTCGTGGACGGCGGCGATGTACTCCGGTGTCGCCTGCGCCTGGTTCGGGTTGACCTGGTTCGAATAGGTCGCCACGTCGGCGAGTTCGGCCTCGGTCGGCGCGCCCAGCACCCCCACCTGCACCTGCGGCAGCAGGTCGTGGAAGTGGCGGACGAAGTCCCAGTCGAAGCTCTGCACCACGAGGTTGCGGGCCTCCGGGTCGGGCCGCACCCACGAGGGCCGCGCCTGGAGTTCGCCTGCGATGCGCTCGGCGATGCCCGGGTAGAGCTCCGGCGACTTGGCCTCCAGCAGCAGGCCGGCGCGGCCGCGCTGCAGGACGTCCAGCACCTCGGCCAGCGTCGGGACCTGCTCACCGGCGAACTCGGGCGCCTTCCACGAACCCGCGTCCAGGGTGCGGATCTCGTCGAGGGTGAAGTCGGAGATCCGCCACGGCGCGCGGTCCGGGAACTTCTGCTCGACGTCGGTGGTGCGCTCCAACGTGTTGTCGTGGGCGACGACCAGCGCGCCGTCCTCGGTCTGCTGGACGTCGATCTCCACCAGGTCGGCCCGCATCTGCACGCCGAGCCGCACCGCGGCCAGGGTGTTCTCCGGTGCGTAGGCGGATGCCCCGCGATGCGCGATGGCGGCGACGTCCACCTCGGCGGCGGTGGCAACGGGTGCTGGTGCCAGCCCGATCGACACCACCAGTGCGGCTGCGGCAGCAACCGCGATCCGGCGCAACATGCGAACTCCTCGTCTGCTTTGTCCGAAACGTCGTCGAGATCCTGCGGGGACGAGCCGTCCACCACGTGATCAACGACGAACGAACCGGTAGCGCAGGCGTGAACGTTCACCGCCGCGTGGTTCCGGAGCTCACTTGTTCAGAGCGGCGACCATCCAGTCCACTGCCCGGTCGACCGCTTGGCGGGCAGCGGGATTCGGCCCGTGCCCCTCGAAACCGTGTGCCGCGTCCGGGATTTCGATGACTTCCAGGTCAGCACCGGCTTCGCGGGCCTCCTTGACGAACGCGTCCTGGGTGGGCACGAAGAATTCGTACTCGTCGCCGACCCGCACCAGCAGCTTGGGCAGCTCCGGGTGCTCGGTGACCGCCTCCACCGCGTTGAAGCGCGGCTTGTCGCCGGGCCAGTCGGGCGGCGGGGCCAGCACCGGGTAGGTGAACCCGACCGCGCGGAGCCACGACGGCGCGGTGCGCAGGTACGACGCGGCGATCGGCCCGCCTCCGGAGAAGCACCACAGCGCGATGCGGTCGCCGTCGACGACGTCGAGCTGCCGCGTCCGCTCGATCACCGCGGCGACGTCGTCCGCGGCCTGCGGGTAGTGCATGTCGGTGTGGAGCCGGTGGTTGAAGGTGATCCCGACCAGCCCGGCCGCCGCGGCCAGCGCGCCGTAGCCGATGAACCCCTCCCAGTCCCGTGGCTTGGGCTCGACGTCCTCGGGAACGGGACCACCGTGCACGAAGATCACCGCCGGCCGCGGCCCCGCTTCCTCGGGGTGGTGGACGTCCATCACGTCATCTCGGACCCGCCGAACCGGTGCTACGTCTTCGAAGAAATCGGCCATGCCCCGAATTCGACCAGAATTCCGCCGCCCGTGCGGCGGTTTTCAGGGAACGAGGACGACCTTCCCCACGACGTGCCCGTGCTCGACCTCCGCGAGCGCCGCGCCGGCCTCGTCCAGCGGCCGGACCTGCTTGACGCACGGATCCAATTCCCTCGAAACGACCAGCCGGGCCAGGGAATCGAGGACGGCAGTGCTGCGATCGCGTTCCACCGTCCGGCCACCCAGCTCGGCGACCAGCGTTTTGTCCGCGATGGACAGCAGTTTCGAGCGGTCCTCGACCAGACCGGCGACAGTGCGCAGGGCTTCGCCTCCCACCAGGTCGAAGACCGCGTCGACTCCGTTGGGAGCAGCGGCTCGCACCCGGTCGAGGACACCGTCCCCGTAGGCCACCGGGGTCGCACCGAATCCTGCGACGAGGTCGTGCTTCGCCGGACTCGCCACACCCACGACGTTGATCCCCCGGGCTCGCGCGAGCTGCACCGTCGGGACTCCGACACCACCACCCGCGCCGTTGACCAGCAGGGTCTGCCCAGCGCTCAAACCGAGGTTGTCCAGGGCGTCGTACGCGGTACCGCTCGCCACCGGCAGCACTGCCGCTTCCTCCGGCGACACCGAATCCGGTCGCCGCGCGGCGAAGGACGCGGTGACCAGAGCCTGCTCAGCCCATCCGCCGACCATGCCGGGGCACCCGCCGAACACCTCGTCACCGACCGAGAAGCCCGTGACACCCGCCCCGACCGCGGTGACCGTCCCGGCCACCTCGCGCCCCAGGACCGCGGGCCCGGCAACGCCGTAGGTCCCCTCGCGGAGCCGCCAGTCCCCCGGGTTCACCCCAGCGGCGCGAACCCGCACCAGCAGCTCACCCGGCCCCGGATCGGGCACCGGCACGTCCAGGAAGGTCTCCTTCTCCGGCCCGCCCGCTTCGGAGAACCCGTACGCCCGCACACCCACTCCTCCACCATCGCCTGCAACTCCCCCAAGCCTGCCACGCGCCCGCGTCCCCGGACCATCACGGCGGCCCTGGAGATCAGGGGAGCTTCGCGGCGAGCGCTTTGAAGAACGTGTAGTGGAAGGTTCCGCCCGCTTCAGCCACCCGGTGGAGGTCGGCCACACCCCGGCGCCAGTCGGCCGACGTGGTGAGGCCGGCGGCCAGCGCATCGCCCCCGACCGATTCGATCATGGCGATGAAGGTGTTGCGGGTGAAGCCTTCGACCAGCTCCGGCCGGTTCTGATCGACGTAGACCGGCCGGGCCTGGACGGTGATGCCGCCGTATCCGGATTCGGCGAGCAACGGCTGCAATCTCCGTCCGATGTGCGCATCACCGCCGGCGAGGGACTGCAGCTGGACCTGGCAGTCGATCGCCGCTCGGGCGTGGGCGCTGTCGGGGTGCAGGAGCACCGATCCGTGGTCCCCCTCGATCGCGGTGACGGTCCCGCCGGGCCGCAGCAGACGGCGCAGTTCCAGCAGCGCCCGCTGGGGATCGGGCAGGTGTTCCAGGACGAAGCAGACGAAGAGGTGGTCGAAGGAGGCATCGGAGAAGGGCAGGTCGAACAGGTCGGCGCAGTGCCACTCCACCTCCGCATCGGGCGAGTCCGCAGCGAGGCGGGCTCGGGCCCGCCCCAGCGACGCCTCGTTGACGTCGACCGCCACGATGCGCGCTCCGGGACTGCTGGCGACCAGGTGCGCGGTCTGCGCACCGATGCCGCAACCGACCTCCAGCACCCGGCTGCCAGCGGGGTACGCCGTGCCCTCGTGCAGCAGCGCGGCCAACGTGTCCGCCTGGTCGCCCAGCCGACGGGTTTCCAGCTCCGAGTAACCGTGCACGTAGTCGATCGTCATCGCGCCTCGTTCTTCCCTTCCCGGTCGTCGCCTCCCACCCTCGCGCCACAATGGTCCGGTGCCCAGGTCCAAAACTGCCGCTGTCGACCGGTCCAAAACCCCGGGAGCGGACTTCCTGCAGCTGCACGTCGACCAGGCCCCGGCGGGCGGGCTGTCGGAGTGGCTGGCCCAGCGGCTCCGGCTCGCCATCGCCGACGGTCGTCTCCCGGTGGGCAGCAGGCTCCCCGCCACCCGAACTCTGGCCGCGGAACTGCGCGTCTCCCGCGGCGTGATCACCGAGGCGTACCAACGGCTGAGCGAAGATGGCCACGTGGCCGGTCGCGGGCGCAACGGAACGATCGTCGTGGCCGCTCCCGCCCGAACCGCACCGGCGTCGCCGCCAGCCCGGGACGAAACGCCCTCGCCGGACTCGTTGTTCGAAGCTGCGCCCGGCGCCGACGTCTTCGACTCCTTCCGCGCGATGCCTGCCCGGATCGACCTGTCCCCCGGAACACCGGACCTCGCGGCTTTCCCCCGGGCAGCTTGGCTGCGCGCGGAACACGCCGCGCTCGGCGAGCTCTCATCAGCGGGGTTCGGATACGGAGATCCCCGCGGGACCACCGCGCTGCGTTCGGCCGTGGCGACCTGGTTGGCCCGCACTCGCGGAATCCTGGTGGACCCGAGCGAGGTCCTCATCGTCGCGGGCACTGCCCAAGCGCTCACCCTGGTCGCGCAAGTGCTCCACAGCTCGGGAATCCGCGAAGTGGCGGTGGAGGACCCCGGATCGCTCGGAGCCCGCCAGCACCTGAACAGCCAGCGGGTGGGCACTCCGCCGATCCCGGTCGACGCCGGCGGTCTGCGCGTCGAGCGCCTGCGCACCGCAGGCTCCCCGGCCGTGCTGCTGACACCCGCTCACCAGTTCCCGACCGGCGTGGTGCTGAGCGGCGAGCGGCGTCGCGAACTCATGCGCTGGGCCGCGGACGGCGGACTGATCGTCGAGGACGACTACGACGCCGAGCACCGCTACGACCGGCCGCCGGTGCCCGCCCTGCGCTCGATGCTCGCCGAAGAGGTCATCTACGCGGGCAGCATCTCCAAACTCCTCGCCCCCGCGCTCCGGGTCGGCTGGGTCCTGGCCCCCGAGCGCTATCGCGACGACCTGGTGGACGCGAAGCGGTACGCGGACCTGGGCAATGCGGTGCTGCCGCAGCTCACCCTGGCGCGGCTGGTGGAATCGGGCGTGCTGGAACGCCATCTGCCCCAACTGCGCCGCCGCCACCGGCAACGCCGGGACGCCATGGTCGACGCGATCCGCGCTCACCTGCCCGGCGCAGAAGTGCACGGTGCCGCAGCGGGCCTGCATCTGCTGATCACCTTCGACGCCGGCTTCTCCGACGCAGACCTCGCCTTCGCGGCACTCGGGCACGGCGTGAAAGTCCAGCCGCTGTCGTGGCACGGTCAGCGCCCGCACCGACCAGGGCTCGTCCTGGGCTACGCCGCCAGAACGACGACGGAGATCGGTGACGGAGTCGCCGCTGTCGGCAAAGCCTTGCGGCGGCTGCTCTGAAGCCCTGGCCCGACGCAGATCCGGCACGACCCGCGTGGCGCCGCGGGTCGTGCCGGAAGTTTCGTCCACAAGGGACGGAGAAGGGGTCAGCTCGCTGCGACCGCGTCCAGGATCGGGGCACCGGTCTTCTCGCGGACCTCTTCTTCGGTGACGCCGGGGGCGACCGAGATCAGCTGCAACCCGTCCGGGGTCACGTCGAGCACCGCGAGGTCGGTGACGATCCGGTTGACCACGCCCGCTCCGGTCAGCGGCAGCGTGCACTCCTCGACGATCTTCGGGCTGCCGTCCTTGGCGACGTGATCGGTGATCACCACGATCCGGCGCGCGCCGACCACCAGGTCCATCGCGCCGCCCATGCCCTTGACCAGGGCGCCCGGGATCGTCCAGTTCGCCAGGTCGCCGTTCACGGCCACCTGCAGCGCGCCGAGGATCGCGATGTCGATGCGCCCGCCGCGCATCATCGCGAAGGACGCCGACGAGTCGAAGTAGCTGGCCCCGGGGTTGACCGTGACCGTCTGCTTGCCCGCGTTGATGAGGTCGGGGTCCTCCTCCCCCTCGTAGGGGAACGGGCCCAGCCCGAGGATGCCGTTCTCGCTCTGCAGGGTCACCCGCACGCCGTCCGGGATGTGGTTGGCGACCAGCGTCGGGATGCCGATCCCGAGGTTGACGTAGTCGCCGTCGCGGAGTTCGGCGGCCGCGATCGCCGCCATCTCGTCACGGTTCCAGGCCATGGTTGCTCCCAAGTTTCGAGGTGAGGCGCTCAGGGGCGCGGGCGGACGGTGCGCTTCTCGATGTCCTTGACGCGCGGTCGCGCCAGCGCGAGCCGGTCGACGTAGATGCCCGGCGTCACCACCCGCTCCGGGTCCAGGTACTCCTCGCTGAGGTGCTCGACCTCGACCGCCGTCACCTTCCCGCAGGTCGCCACGACCGGGTTGAAGTTGCGCGCGCTCTGCCGGTAGACGAGGTTGCCCGCCGGGTCCGCGGTGTGGGCGTGCACCAGCGCCACGTCGGCGACGATGGCCCGCTCCTGCACGTAGGTGTGCCCGTCGAACTCGGCCAGCGGCTTGCCTTCGGCCACCGGGGTTCCGACGCCGGCGCGGGTGTAGAACGCCGCGATCCCCGCGCCACCGGCGCGCATCCGCTCCGACAGCGTTCCCTGCGGCGCGAACTCGACGGTCAGCGTCCCGTCCAGGTACTGCTCGGCGAACAGCTTGTTCTCCCCCACGTAGGAGGCGATCACCTTGGCCACCTGCTGGTTCTCCAGCAGCAGCCCGAGCCCCTTGCCGTCCACTCCCATGTTGTTGGAGACCACCGTCAGCCCGGTGACCCCGCTGTCGCGGACGACCTCGATGAGGTCGCTCGGGATGCCGCACAGGCCGAAGCCGCCGACGGCGATCGTCATCCCGTCCTCGAGCACCCCGGCCAGTGCCTCCGCCGCACTCGAACGCAGCTTGGACAACTCATCACCTCTTCATCGGTCCGCTGGACGAACAGCAGCAGTAAAGGGGCGCACCCCCGTTCACCGCAACAAATCACCGTTGATCACGCCCGAACCGTTCAACGGGCGATCGCTGTTCGATCCAAGCGTTCACTGAGTGGACGCTATCGTGTTCACCATGAGCGCCCAGTCCTGCCCAACCGCACCTCAGGGGACCGTGACGCGAACCAGCCACAAGAAACCCCCAAAACGCAAGATCACTACCGAACGCAACCACCACTGTGAATCGCGGAGAGGCGGGACAGTGAATCGCGGAGAGGCGGGACTGGGAGGCGGGACTGCATGAACACCCCGAACGCGCACCTGGTCGGCCGGGTCGGCACCGTGCTCCGGGCGCTGTCGGCGACCAACGAGACCGGTGCGGCCACCAGCGACCTGGCCAGGGCCACCGGCCTCCCCCGGCCGACCGTGCACCGGCTGCTCAGCTCCCTGGCCGAGGAGGGGTTCGTCGACCGCGACCAGCGCACCGGCCAGTGGTTCCTCGGCCCTGAGCTGTACCTGCTGGGGCAGACCGCAGGCGCCCGCTACGACGTCACGCACCACGCCCGCGCGAGCGTGCACCGGCTGGCGGCCAAGACCGGCGAGAGCGCGTTCTTCTCGGCTCTGCGCGGCTCGGAAACGGTGTGCCTGCTGCGCGAGGACGGCGACTTCCCGATCCGCTCGTTCGTGCTCTACGAAGGCGCCCGGTTCCCGCTCGGCGTGGTCTCCGCGGGCCTGGTCATCCTCGCCTTCCTCGACGACGCGGAGATCGACGCCCACTTGGAGAGCACCGACCTGACCGGCCGCTGGGGCCCGTCGCACTCCCCCGAAGCGGTCCGCGCCCGCATCGCCCGCACCCGCCGCGACGGCTACGCGGTCAACCCCGGTCTGGTGGTGGAGGGCAGCTGGGGCATGGCGGCAGCGGTGTTCGACCGAGCGGGCAAACCGGCGTGGGCGCTGACCTTGACCGGCATCGAACCCCGCTTCCGCCTGGAGCGCCAACCCGAACTCGGCGCCCTCCTCCTCCACGAAGCCCACGCCCTCACCCGAGCCCTCGACGCCCCCAACCACCAGTCCCCCCGCTGACCCTGCTGTTCAGCAAGCGGAAACTGCCGCAGCAGTCCCGGGTATCGTTCCGCTGGTGGAATTGCGGCAGCTCGAGCACTTTCTGGCCGTGGTGCGCACCGGCAGCTTCACCGGCGCAGCGCGGGAAGTGCACGTCGTCCAGTCGGCGCTGAGCTCGTCGATCCGCAAGCTCGAGGACGAGCTGGGCACCAAGCTGTTCGAACGCACCTCCCGGCGAGTGCTGCTGACCGAGGCCGGACGGGCGCTGGTGCCGATGGCGCACCGGATCGCCGCCGACGTCGTCGCGGCACGTGGCGAGGTGTCCGCAGTGGTGGGGCTCTCGCGCGGGCACGTGGCCATCGGCACCATCCAGGCGCTGACGGAGGTCGATCTGCCCGGCGAGCTCGGGGCGTTCCAGAAGGCCCATCCCGGGGTGCGCATCCGCGTGCGCCAAGGCATCGTTCCCGACCTGATGGATTCGGTCGACAGCGGCGAGCTGGATCTCGCCTTCGTCGCGTTCGACGGGGCGCTCCCGGCGGAACTGGTCGGATTCGCCGAGTGGCGCCAGGAGCTCGTGCTGCTCAGCCACCCCGACCACCGGCTGGCCGGACGACGTCGGGTCCGCCTGGCGGAGTTGGACGACGAACCGTTCGTGGACTTCAGCGGCAGCGGCCTGCAGGAGCTGGTCGCCCGCCGGTGCGCCGACGCCGGGATCCGCCGCGATCCGGTGTGCGAGGCCACGAACATGTCGCTGCTGATCGAGCTGGTCGCGGCCGGCCTCGGGGTGAGCATCGTGCCCGAGCAGGTCGCCGAGCGGTCCGGGCTTCCGCACGCCCGGATCGAGCAACCGGTCCTGGCCAGGTCGATCTACCTGGCGGGTCGGCAAGCGGAACCGGTCAACCCGGCCGCCCGCGCTCTGCTCCAGCACCTCCTGGGCTGATCCACGGCGCAGCACCGCGGTCGCTGGGCGAGAGGTGCAGGAGCCCAGCGCCCGCCAAGAGCGCGACCAGCCCCAGCATGGTCGCGCCCGTGACGGCCAGGACGAGCCCGATGACCAGGAATCGCAGGGCGAAAGCACGCAGCAGGTCGGCCACGTCGGTCGACGTGTTCCGTTCGGGGCCCTGGTTCACCGGTCGGGCTCCTCGCGGCCGGTGGCAACCGTGGTGATGCGACAACTCGCCATGGGATCAGTGTTGGCCAGAGCTCATCGCCCAGGCCAACGCTTGTTTTCGATGGGGTTCATCTCCGGAATCGATCGATCACGCCCGCTCGAAGTGGAGCCCCGAACGCCCGTTCTCCGCTGGTGGACGGCTTTCCCGCGCCGCGCTGCGAACCACCCGCGACAGGTGCCCGCAACGAGATGCGGACCCGACACGAGCGTTTTCCTTGCCGCGCTGCGGTTCTCGTCACGTTGTTCCCGCGGGGACCGGGTTCGATGCTGGCCGCATGCTGGAGTTCATCGCCCTGTTGCTGGTCGGTGTCGCGGCGGGAGCGCTGAACGCCGTCGGCGGCGGAGGCACCTTCGTGGCACTGCCTGCCCTGGTGGCCGCCGGACTGCCTCCCGTGACAGCGAACGCGTCCTCGACCGTGGCGCTGCTGCCCGGCGCGCTCGCCAGCGCATGGGCGTACCGGAACGAGCTGGTCCAGGTCGGAACCACGTCGAGGACCGCGCTGACCACCACCAGCCTGGTCGGCAGCGCGCTCGGCGCCGGACTGCTGCTGGTGCTGCCTTCCGAGTCGTTCCGCGTCGCGGTGCCCTGGCTGCTCGCGTTCGCAACCGTGGTCCTGGCGTTCGGCCGCACCGCTTCGCGACTGCTCTCGACCGCGATAGGCCATCCGATCGACCTGAGCACCAGGAGTGTCCTCATCGGACAGTTCGTGCTGGCCGCGTACGGCGGCTACTTCGGCGGCGCGGTCGGAATCCTCATGCTGGCGTTCTGGAGCGTCGGCCTCGGCCTCGACCCGGCGAAGGGCAACCCCACCCGCGTAGCGCAGCTCGCCGCGATCTACGCCACGGCCGCAGCGCTCTTCCTCGTCGCCTCCGACGTCTGGAGCTATCCCGGTCCGGTCATCGCAGTCCTGATCGGTGCGATCGGCGGCGGCTTCGCGGGAGCCCGCATCGCCCGCCGCCTACCCGCCCGCGCATTGCGCGGCATCGTCCTGACCACAGCGACGACGATGACCGCCCTGTACTTCCTCCGCAGCTGAGATCACCCCAGCGCCCGTCAGCGGATGGTCGTGCGGGACAGGGACAGCACCTTCGTCTCGGCGACGAGGAAGATCACCGCGAGCAGGCTGACGACCGCGACGCCCACCAGGTAGAAGGCCGGGGCGCTCGGGTTGCCGGAAGTCCCCACCAGCCAGGTCGCGACGAACGGCGCGGTGCCGCCGAACAGGACGTAGGCGGCGGTGTAGCCCATCGCCGATCCGCTGGCCCGCAGGTGCGCGGGGAACATCTCGACCATCGCCGGGACGTTGCTGGTACCGATCGTCGCCACCAGGACGGCCAGCACCGAACTGCCCACCGCCGCCCCGACCAAGCTGGTCTCCATGAGCAGGAACGAGGGCATGGTGAGCACCACGAACCCGCCGCAGGCGGCCAGCAGCATCGGACGCCGGCCGAAGCGGTCGCTCGCCATCGCCATCAACGGGCACGCCGCCGTGTAGGCCAGCATCGAGACCAGGTTGGCGAGCAGCGCCTCCGTCTTGCTGTAGCCCAGCGAGCTCGACATGTAGGAGATCATGTAGCTGCTCATGAAGTAGTAGCCCACCGCGTTGGTGATGCTGTAGGCGAACAGCGCGAAGATCTGCTTGCGGGCCACCTTGAGCGCGTCCCGGAGCGGGGTCCGGGTCTTGTTCTCGGCGCTCTCGAGCGTGCGGAACACCGGGGTGTCCGCGAGCCGGGAACGCAGGTAGAGGCCGATCGCGCCGAGCGGCCCGGCGATCAGGAACGGAATCCGCCAGCCCCAGGACTGCAGCGCCTCCTCCGAGAGCAGACCGGTGAGCAGCACGCCCACCGCGGATCCGGCCACCGCAGCCACGCCGACGGTCATCGGCACGACGCTGGCGTAGCGCGCCCGCCGACCGTCCGGCGCGTACTCCATGATGAACGAGGAAGCACCGGTGTACTCACCACCGGTGGAGAACCCCTGCACCATGCGCATGAGCAGCAGCAGGAGCGGCGCTGCCAGCCCGATGGCGGAGTACGTCGGCAGCAGCCCGATGAGCAGCGTCGAAGCGCTCATGCACAGCACGCTCAGCGCGAGCGCGCGGTTGCGCCCGATCCGGTCGCCGTAGCGGCCGAAGAACAGCGCCCCGAGCGGCCGGGCGACGAAGCCCGCGCCGAAGATCGCCCAGGTCGCCAGCAGCGCCGCGGCCGAGTCGAAGCGGGGGAAGAACAGCATCGCGATCGTGGCCGACATGACGGCGTAAGCACCGGAGTCGAACCACTCGACGAAGTTGCCGATGGCGGTGGCGATGGTGACCCGTCGCCGCGTCCGGGACACCTCCTGGCTCGTTGGACGTGCGGTGGCGAGCTGATCCGGCGACATATCCGAGCTCCTGTCCATTGTGTCCGGTACTTCGCCCGGCTTCTGTCGTTGCTGGGAAACCGATGGGGTTCTGCGGTGGGGCACCGCTCCTGCCGGTGCCCCACCACCTCTGCTCAGCTCAGGTCACGCCGCCGGAGCTCGGCGCGCTGGATCTTCCCGGTGGCCGACCGCGGGAGCTGCGGATCGAACTCGACCAGCCGCGGGCAGGCGAACCGGGAGTGGTTCTCCTTGGCGAAGGACATGATCTGCTCGCCCAGCTCCGGACTCGGCGAGAACCCTTCGGCCAGCTCGATCCACGCCTTGACCACCTGACCCCGGACCGGGTCCGGCAGGCCCACCACACCGGCGTCGGCGACCGCCGGGTGCTCGCGCAGCACCGCCTCGACCTCGTACGGGCCCACCCGGTAGCCGGAGGTCTTGATGACGTCGTCTGTGCGCCCGAGGAACCAGTAGTAGCCGTCGGAATCCACCACCGCCTGGTCCTTGGTGTGGTACCAGTCGCCGCCGAACTCCTTCGCCGACGCCTCGGGACGCCGCCAGTAGCCCAGCGGGAACTGCGGGTTGCTGCCCGCCCGCAGGCAGATCTCGCCGGGTTGCCCCGGTTCGACCGGCCGCTCCTGCTCGTCCAGCAGCGCCACGTCCCAGCCGGGCAGCGGACGCCCCATCGAGCCCGGTTTGACCGGAACGCCCGGGAAGTTGCCCACCAGCGGGTAGGACTCGGTGGAACCGTAGTAGTCCAGCAGGGTCACGCCGAACTGCTCGTCGAACCACTCGATCAGATCGGCCGTGAGCGGCTCGTTGGCGCAGCACACCACGCGCAGCGACTGCGGGTAGCGGGTTCCGGCATCGGGGACGTCGGCGCGCATCTTGCGCACGAAGGTCGGGTTCACCAGCGCCGTGGTGACCCGGTTGCGCGCCATGGCCGCCAGCAGCCCTTCCGGGTCGAACCCGGCCGCGGGCCGGTAGACCAGGTGCGTCGCGCCCGCCCGCAGCGGCCCCATGAGCTTGGCCATCGACCACGCCCAGTCCCCCGCCCCGTAGAAGACGTCCCCGGGCCGCAGGTCGTGGCAGTACTGGAACTCGTTGTGCCCCAGCAGGGTTCGGTGCGCGTGCACGATCCCCTTCGCCTCGCCGGTCGTGCCCGAGGTGTAGAAGATCAGCGCGGGGTCGTCGGCCGCGGTGTCGGCGGTGTCGAACTCCGCGGGGTGCCGCGCTATCGCCGGGTCGTCCACGCTCACCAGCCGCGCACCGGCCTCGTCGGCGAGCGGCCGGGCGCGGTCCAGCTCCGCCTGCTCGGTGACCAGCACGGTGCTGCCGGAGTCGGCGAGCCGGTAGGAGATCGGCTCGTCCGCCCACAGCAGCGACATGGTCACCAGGACGGCTCCGGTGCGCAGCACGCCCAGGTAGGTCGCCGGTGTGTCCGGTCGCTGCGGCAGCAGCACCGCCACCCGGTCGCCCTTGCGGACTCCCAGCGCATGCAGGTGCGCGGCCACCCGCAGGGACCGCTCGCGGACCTCCGCCCAGCTCACCTCCTGGTGCCGGCCGGTGTGGTCTTCGAAGATCAGCGCGGTCCGGTCGCCCGGGTGCCGGTCGGCGACGTCGGCGGCCATGTTGTAGCGCTCGGGGACGTGCCAGCGCTGACCGGCGATCAGCTCCCGGTAGGCGCGCTCACCCTCGGCGAGGTCTCCGGGTGGCACGACCGGGCGTTCGGATTCGATGGTGCTCATGCGGATCGGTGCGCTCCTGTTCGTGCGGTGGCGGTCAGCGGCGCTTGCTCAGGAAGCGGTCCATCTCGCGCTGCGGTTCGCCGGTGGCGTAGGCGGCGGCGTGCACCTTCTTCGCCGACTCGACGGCGTCGGTGAGCGCCGCGTCGTCGATCTCGCGCAGCCGCGCCTTGGTCAGTTCCACGGCGCCGGGCGGGAGTTCGGCGAGCTTCGCGGCGAGCGCGATCGCTTCGTCGAGCACGGCGTCCTCCTCGACCAGCTTGGTCAGCAGTCCGAGCCGCTGGGCCTCCACTCCGTCCACCAGTTCCGCGGTGAGCGTGAATTCGATCGTCTTCGCCTTGCCGAGGATCTCCCACATCGCCCAGATCCCGGTGATGCTCGGAATTCCGGAACGCACTTCGGGCTGCCCCATGCTCACCCCGGCGTGCCCCACCCGGAGGTCGGCCAGCAGCGCGAACTGGAACCCGGAACCGGCGGTCACCCCGTTGATCGCGGCGATGGTGGGCTTGTCGATGTCGCGCAACGCCCGGTACAGCACGTCGAAGCTGTCGATCCAGGCCTCCGCCGCGGCGTGGTCGGACTGATCGATCGCGGCCGTCTCGGCGAGGTCCTGACCTGCGCAGAACGCCCGGCCGGAGCCGGTGATCACCACCGCGCGGCAGTCCTCGTCCGCGCCGAGCTCGGTGAAGATCTCCACCAGCCGGGTGCGCATGTCGTTCGTCCAGGCGTTCAGCTTGGCCGGCCGGTTGAGGGTGACCACGCCGACCGTGCCGCCGGGAATCGCTTCGCGCCGCAGCAGGACGGTCTCGGTGCTCGAAGCGGTGGCCGCTGGAACGTTCATGGGAATACCTCCGGGAGATCGCGAAAAGCGATCCGGGTTCGGTGAATGAGCGTGACGATTCGGCGAAACCGGTCGGGCATCCGGAACCGGTGCATGAAATGCAAGCAAGCGGAGCGGGACCGCGTCCAACACCATTCCGCTCCGGCGGTGATATCAAAGCGATATGGAACTCCGCCACCTCCGCTACTTCACCGTGCTGGCCGAGGAGCTGCACTTCGGCCGCGCGGCCGCCCGGCTGCACATGGCGCAGCCACCGCTGTCGCAGCGCATCCGCGACCTGGAACGGGAACTCGGGGTTGAGCTCTTCGACCGCGGCCGCCGCCAGGTCACGCTCACCGAGGCCGGGGCGCTGCTGCTGGAGCACTCACGCCGGGTGCTGGAGAGCGCGGAGTCGGCGCAGGAGGCGATGCGACGGCTGCGTCCCGGCGAGAACGGCGTCGTGCACGTCGGCATCCCGCCGGACACGATGCCCGTCACGCTGCGCACCTTGCTGCACGAGTTCGCCGAGCGGGCCCCCGACGTGCTGGTCGACCTGCACGAGCTCACCACCGACGAGCAGCTGGCGGCGTTGCGGGAAGGCAGCCTGGACGCGGCCATGGTCCGCCACCCCTGCGACATCTCGGGCCTGGACTCCAGCCCGGTCGCGCGCCGCGCGCTCGGCGTGCTGCTCCCCGTCGAACACCCGCTCGCCGATTCCGAGCAGGTGCGGCTGCGCGACCTCAACGGGCAGCCGCTGGTGATCTTCCCGCGGGCGATGGCGCCGATGCTCTACGACCACGTCCTGTCGATCTGCCGCGCGGAAGGCTTCCGCCCCGGCGCGATCCGGCACGCGCGCAACCCGAACTTCGTGCACGGCCTCGTCCTGGCCGGACGCGGGGTGCACTTCAACGAGCCGCCACCGGGCGAGCCGCGCAAGGGGCTGGTGTGGCGACCGCTGGAGGATTCCCCGCTGTCCTGGCGGACTTCGGTGGTGTGGGTGCCGCGGCGCAGGCATGCCGCCATCGACGCTTTCGCCGCGGTCGCCACCACCGGCCTGGCCGCTGCCGGGCATCACCCCGAGGAACCACCCCAGCGCGATGAGAAGCCGTCCTATTGAGGAAATCGTTGCAGCGCGGCGCAAAACGCGAAAGCCGGCCTGCCGCACGTGGTGGCAGACCGGCTTCCCGGGGCTCGTCAGGCCAGGCCGATGACCTTGGGGACGAAGAGGACCGCGACGTAGTAGGCCATGAACTGGACTCCTGCGTTCATGCCGAACAGGCGGTTCGCCACACCTGCGAAGGTGGCGATCAGCAGCGTCGCCGCCACGCCGAAAGCACCGCCCTCGTACCAGGAGATCACCACGATCAGCCCGGCGAAGGCCCCGATCAGCGCTTCGTGGCTGACCTTCCGCATCACCCACAGGCTCGCCGAGCGGGCGAAGTTCATGCTCAGCGGGTACGCGACGATCGCCGCCAGCGCCACTCCGACCAGGCCGAACACCAGGAACTGCCAGGTGGACATCATGGTGTGCAGGTTGTGCACCTGGCCGGTCGCCTCGTCGACGCCGTACACCGGCGGGGCGTTGAACAGCGGTGCGGCCGGGCCTGCGGCGACCGGGCTCAGCGGCAGGCCGAAGGCGACGAGCGGGATCAGCGTCTCCGCGAGGTACGTCGACTCCGTCGTGCCGTTCTTGACCGCCAGCACGGAGGTCAGCCGCTCGTAGACGTGCTTGATGCGGGAGCCGACGAGCTCGCCGGCGAGCACCGTCGTCGCGACCGGGCTGAACACGAAGGTCGTCGAGCTGACCCCGGCCGCGGCCGACGTCATCGCGATCTGCTTCGGGCTGAGGACCTTCGCGGGATTGGGCAGGTAGCCGCTCCAGTCCTTGACCTCCGGACCCAGCCAGAACACCTTGCGGCCGGTGGCGGGCATCGCCGACCGCCCGGTCCGGGAAGCCAGCTGGAGCAGGTCGGCGATCAGCGGTCCCACGGCGATGCCGAGGAAGAAGCTGATGCTCAGGGTCTCGCCGATGACGTCCTTGGACAGCGCGTTGACGGCCGTCACCAGCAGGACGAACGGCACGATGCACGCGATGCTGGTCCAGCGGCCCGGTGAGAAGTACCCGATCAGCACCGCCGCGACGACGAAGACGTACGGCGCGGCGGCGGTGATGTGGGTGCCCAGCGGCGCCAGCACCGCGGCGAGCCCGACGGCCACCGGCACCGCGATGAACGCGGACAGGATCGCGCCCGAGATCGCCTTGCGCAGCGCGATGTGCGGGATCCCCAGCCGGCGGAGCATGTTCGCCTCCGGCAGCAGCGGAACCGCCGTGGTGTCACCTGGAATGCCCAGCAGCGTAGTCGGGATGGCGTGGGTCATGTGCTTGGACACGGCTGCGGCGATGAAGAAGGTGAACACCCCGACCGGCGGGACGCCGAGCATCACCACCAGCAGCGTCAGCGGTGCCAGCGTCGCGGTCTCGTCGGTGCCGGAGACCATGCCGATCGCGGAGAACACCACCGCGCCGATCAGGCCCATGCTCAGGGCGATCAGGATCTCGTTCAGGATCACGGCCTGCCCTCCGGATTCCGCTGCTCGGCCTGGGCGAACGCGTCGTGGAGCCCGACCGAGCGCAGTTCCCGCTCCGCGTGCGGCGAGAGCGCACCGGTGGATCCCGCGCCGCTGGCCGCCAAGACCTCCGCGATCGCGGCCTGGTGATCCTCGGGCGAGAGCGCGTGCTCGTGCACGATCCGCTTGGGAGGGAACAACTTCGCGCACACGACAGCCGCCACCAGGCACCCGAGCAGGCCCGCCAGCAGCGCGTAGCCATCCCGCAGCTCCGGGCTCACCGCCGCATCGCGCAACGCCCATCCCGCCACCAGCAACGCGGCCAAACCCGTTGCGGCGCCGAGCAGAACCGACAGCCACAGGTGCTTCGGGTTGACCGCGTCACCCCACACCTGCACGTACTGCTCCGGTTCCCGGTTCATCGCCCGGCCTCCGCGCGCAGTTCGCCCAGGACCTTCTCCGCGTGGTCGGCGCGGACCGCCTTGTCCCCGACCAACCGCGCCACGACGGCGGCCAGCTCCGCGTCCGTCGCCCCGGCGGCAACCGCGACGTTGCGGGCGTGTAGCGACATGTGGCCGCGCTGGATCCCCTCGGTCGCCAAAGCCCGCACTGCGGCGAAGTTCTGCGCCAACCCGACCGCGGTGATGATCTCGGCTAGTTCGGCGGCGGTGGACACCCCGAGGACCTGCACAGCGCGCTGGGCGACGGGGTGGACCTTGGTCGCTCCGCCGACCAGCCCGACGGCCATCGGCAGCTCGAGGGTGCCGACCAGGTTCCCGTCGACGTCCTGCTCGAACCGGGACAGCGCCGTGTAGCGCCCGTCCGGGCCGATCGCGTGCGAGTGCGCACCGGCTTCCACCGCGCGCGTGTCGTTCCCGGTCGCGAGCACCACCGCGGTGATGCCGTTCATGATCCCCTTGTTGTGGGTCGCCGCCCGGTACGGGTCGGCCTCGGCCAGGGCCGCGGCGTGGACGATGTCGGCGACGACCTCAGCACCGCCGACCGATTCGGCGTCGAAGACCGCTCGTGCCCGGGCCAGCCGCAGATCGGCCTTGTTGGTCAGGATCCGCAGCAGCGGCCGGCCACCCGCGATCTGCGCGGCGCGCTCGGCGATCGCCTCGGCCATCGTGTTGACCGCGTTCGCCCCCATCGCATCCCGCACATCCACCACGAGGTGCGCGACGACGTAGCGCTGGACGCGCGAGTCGACCAACCGCACCACGAGATCGCGGACGCCACCGCCGAACTCGACCAGTCGCGGATCCTGCTGGTCGGCGAGCGCGATCAGCTCCTGCCGGGCCTCCAGCAGCCGCAGCCGAGCGGCCTCCGGGTCGGCGACGTCGACGATCTGCACCTGGGCCTGCATGATCGGATCGGTGGACGAGGTGGTGAAACCACCGCGCACGCGGGCGATCCGGGCGGCGTTGCTGGCCGCCGCGACCACGGAAGGCTCCTCGGTGGCCATCGGCACCAGCACGTCGCGGCCGTTGACCGTGAAGTTGGTGGCCACGCCCAGCGGGACGCCGAGCACGCCCACCGCGTTCTCGATCATGTGGTCGGCCTGCTCCAGGCCCAGCCCGGAGTGCGGGTCGAACACGGACAGCGCGTCCGCCCCCGCGTGCGCCGCCACCAGCTCCCGCCGCTGAGCGACGGAGAGGTCCTTGAAGCCTGCAAGTCGACTGGTCGACACCGTTCCTCCTGTGCACCCCGGCCCGTTGGGCGCCGGGCACCGGCGGCCGACCTCGTCGCTTGGCGTCCGAGCGGCCGCATCGCCGTTCCGTACGCCGAGGAACTGTAAGTGCGGGCCGCCACACCGGGACATGGATCAACGATCCACTATCAGCACCGGCGGGTGGACCGATCGCACATGTCCATCGCCGTCGGCGATTCCCCGATCACGCAGCGCTGCGGGACCGCAACGCCTGCAGGCGAACCGCCACGGAGATGCGGAAGAACGGTTCCGGTTCGCGCCAGGAACCACCGAGCAGGCGGGTGATCCGGTCGATGCGCTGCAGCACGGTGTTGGTGTGCACGCCCATCAGCCTGGCCGTGCGGACCGGGCTGGCGTTGCAGTCGACGAAGTGGCGCAGGGTGGCCTGCAGGTCCGTGCCGCGCTCGACGTCCCAGCGCAGAACGGGGCCGATCATGCGGTCGATGAACTGGTGCGCACCGTCCGGTTCGCGGGCGAACATCGAGGTGTACGGCGCGTACTCGTCGGCATCGGCCGCGGCGGCGTCGACGCCCAGGGCGGTGAGGACCCGGCTGCAGTCCCGGACAGCGGCGAAGCGGGCGCTGAGCTCACCGATCGTCCCGGCCGGTCGTGCGGCCACGGTGAGCACTTCGTCGATCCCCGCAGCCGCGCGCACCCGGTCGCGCACAGCCGCGGCGACCTCGCGCGGATCGGCTTCCGGCACGACGAGCGTGACGATGCCCTCCACTTCACCGGCCAGCCCCGCCGTCGCCGCCAGCGCGTGGGCCGCGCGCAGTGCTGCGCGCCGGTGCTCGGGAGCGAGCACGGCGATCACGACCGTGCGCAGGTCCTCCGGGCGCACGCGCCGCGCGCGGAGCCGGCGCTCCAGGTCCGAATGCCGCCGCACGTCGGGGCTGAGCACGTCGTTGAGCAGTTCGCCGCGGACCCGGTCCTCGGCGTAGCGGACGGCGTCCTGCTTGAGGGTGAGCAGCGCGGTGATCTGCGCTGCCCGCTCGATGGTGCGCTGTTCGACCGCGCCGAGCTCCACCGCGCCGTCACCGATCAGCAAGCCGCCGAGCACCAGGTCACCGGCGAGAACGGCGACTGCGGCGCGGAAATCCCCCACGGACGGGTCGAGCAGCGTGCACCTCGCCGACTGCCGGCTGGCTGCGAGGGCGGATCGGACGGGCGACGAGTCGAGCCCCGCCGCCGCACCGCCGTCCGACGATGCGAGCAGGGCGTGGTTCTCGTCGACGATCACCACGGGGCGTTCCAACGCGGCGCTCAACGTCCGGGCGACATCGATCGCTCCCCCGCCGCGCAGGACGGCCTCCGTCAGCTCCTCGTGCACCTGACCAGCGCGTTCCATGGCCTCGACGTGCTGGGCGAGTTCGGCGTAAGCGCGCTGGGTCTCCGCCGCGGAATCGCGTGCCTGCGCTAGCAGCCGGGTCGTCTGCAGCACGACCGCGACGTTGTCGGCGAAGGCCGACAGCAGCGCGACCTCCTCCGGCGAGAACGTGTGCTCGCTGCGGTTCGCCGCGAACAGCACGCCCAGGACCTGCTCGCCGGCGATCAGCGGAACGCCGAGGATGGACACCAGTCCTTCGGCCCGGACCGCGATGTCGATGCTGTCGGCGTGCGGCACGTCGTGCAGCTGCTCGTAGTGCGAAGTCCATTGCGGCGCACGCGATTCCACGACCTTGCTGGCCAGTCCGGTGTGCGGCGGCACCCGGAGCTGCTGGAAGGCTGCCGCGACCGCACCCGCGGTGGACCGGACCCGCAGCTCCCGGGTGTCCTCGTCGAACTCCGACAGGTAGGTCACGTCGGTACCGGCGAGCCCGTGCGCGCGGTGGACCAGCCCGGTGATCAGCTCGTCCACGTCGTGCAGCGCGGCGAGTTCCCGCGCGCAGGAGAACAGCGCGGACAGCTCCTGGTCGCGCCGGTTCAGCCGGGCCATCGACCCTTGCAGCTCGCGCACCCGCTGCCCGACCTGCGACACCGCCGCGGCGTCGAGGTGCTCGGCGGTCAGCAGCTCGGCGACGGCGTCGCGCTCGTCCGGTCGTCCCTTCGCAGCGAGGTCGAGCAGCGCCAGGACCGCATCGACCGAAATTCCCCCGGCCGCAGCCCCCGAAGTGCTCATCGAACCCGCCTGTGCGAATGGACGTCGTGCGCAGGCATCGTACGCAGCCCGCGAACGACGCGGGCGCCGCCGGAATCCCGTGGATCGCGGCAGCGCCCGCTCGTTCAGCTGCTCAGGCGCCGATGGTGGCGGTGTCGATGACGAAGCGGTAGCGGACGTCGCTGTTCTCGACCCGCTCGTAGGCCTCGTTGACGCGGTCCGCGGAGATCAGCTCGATCTCCGAGCCGATGCCGTGCTCGGCGCAGAAGTCCAGCATCTCCTGGGTTTCGGCGATGCCGCCGATCATCGATCCGGCCAGCACCTTGTTGCCACCCAGCAGGGAGAACGCGCTGTAGGACAGCGGTTCGCCGGGGGCTCCGACGTTGACCATCGCGCCGCCGATGCGCAGGAGGCCGAGGTAGGCGTCGATCGGGAGCTTCGCCGAGACCGTGTTCAGGATCAGGTCGAACTGGCCCTTCAGCGCCTCGAAGGTCGACTCGTCGCTGGTCGCGTAGTAGTGCTCCGCGCCGAGCTTGAGGCCGTCCTCCTGCTTCTTCAGGGTCTGGCTGAGCACCGTCACCTCGGCGCCCATCGCGGCGGCCAGCTTGACCGCCATGTGGCCCAGCCCGCCGAGGCCGACCACGGCGACCTTCTTGCCCGGGCCGGCACCCCACTGGCGCAGCGGCGAGTAGGTGGTGATGCCCGCGCACAGCAGCGGCGCGGCGACGTCGAGGTCGATGCCCTCCGGGATCCGGCACACGAAGGCGTCCTTGACCACGACCTGCTGGCTGTAGCCGCCGTAGGTGTTCTCGCCGTCGTAGCCGACGCCGTTGTAGGTCTGGACGTTGCCCTTGACGCAGAACTGCTCGCGATCGGCCCGGCAGTACTCGCACTCGCCGCAGGAGTCGACCATGCAGCCGACGCCGACCCGGTCGCCGACCTGGTACTTCGTCACGTCCGAGCCGACCGCGGCGACGACACCGGCGATCTCGTGGCCGGGGACCATCGGGAAGATCGCCTGTCCCCAGTCCTCCTTGGCCTGGTGGATGTCGCTGTGGCAGATGCCGGCGTAGGCGATGTCGATCAGCACGTCGTCGGGCCGCAGGTCACGTCGCTCGATCGTCGTCGGGGCCAGGGGTGCGCCCGGCGCGGGTGCGGCGATGGCGTGCGTGATCGTGCTCATGAAATCCTCCAAGGAACAACCGGCCCCCGTTGTAAGAGGACTCTTACATTGGAGACGCATGAGCGCACGCGCATATTCCGACCGGAAGATGTGACCTGAGACATGGGCGGCAAGTACCACCACGGCGACCTGCGCGACGAACTCGTGCGCGTCTCGCTCGACCTGATCGCCGAGCGCGGCCCGGCGGGCTTCTCGGTGGCGGAGGTGGCGCGGCGCGCGAAGGTCAGCCCGGCCGCGCCGTACCGGCACTTCCCGGAGCGCGAGAGCCTCCTGGCCGCCGCGGCGGCCACCATCGCGCGCCAACTCGCGGAGCGCGTGCGAAACGCCGTCGCGGACCACGACGACCAGGTGGACGCGCTCGCCGCAGCAGCGGGCGCCTACACCGGCTACCTGCTCGAACGCCGAGCGGGCATGGACGTCATCTACGCCGACGGCCTGCAGGGCGCCAAGCACGCCGAGCTGCACGAGCAGACCCGGCGGCTCACCGACCAGTTCCTGATGCTGTGCCTAGCGGTGTCCGCCGGCCCGCAGGAAGCGCTGGAGCTGATGGAGCAGCTGTTCACCCAGGCCCACGGCTACGGCATGTTCTGGCTCGACGGCGTCTTCGCCAAGCAGGGCTACTCCCCCGAGCAGGTCGTGCGGAAGTCCACAGCGGCGGCCCGCGCGGTCATCGAGGGCCACCGGCACGGGAAGTCCGCTCAGGACTGAGCCGCGGCCTCCCGCCGGGCGAATTCGGACTTCCACTCGCGGAAGCTCTCCTCGGTGCGACCCTGGCGCCAGTAGCCCGAGATCGACACCTGGTCGCGGGTCAGGCCCCGCTCGCGGAGCAGGTGCGGCCGAATGCGGCGCATGACCTCGCCGGCTTCGCCGTGCACGAAGGCGTGCACGTGGCCCGGCAGCCAGTCCAGCTCGCGCACCGCCGCCTCGAGCACGCCGTCCGCGCCGAGCTCGGACCGGTGGAGGAAGGTCACCTCACCCCGGGGCGGGACGTCGAGCACCGGCTCGTCGGCCGCGGAGTCGACCAGCACGATCACGCGGACCACGGCGTCCTCGTCGAGGTCGCCCAGCGCCGCCGTGATCGCCGGGAGCGCGGTCTCGTCGCCCACCAGCAGGTGCCAGTCGGCCGCGCGGTCGGGGCGGTAGCCGCCGCCGGGACCGTTGACGAGCAGCTCGTCGCCGGGTTCGGCCGACGCCGCCCACCGGCCCGCGACGCCTTCGTCGCCGTGCAGCACGAAGTCGATGGCCATGGTGCCGGCCTCGACGTCGGGGAACAGGGCCGTGAAGGTGCGGACGGCCGGCATGTCCTCGGCGGGCAGCACGCCGCGCAGGGCCCGGACGTCGATCGGATCCGGGTAGGTCACGCCCTCCTTGGGGAAGATCAGCTTGACGTACCTGTCGGTGCAGGTGCTGTCCGCGAACGCCGACAGGTCATCGCTGCGGAACCACACCCGCCGCAGGCAGGGCGTCACCAGCTCGGCGCCGGTCACGGTCAGGCAAGTCGTCATCGGGCTCCTCAGCTCGCCGGTGCAACCAATCCGTTAGGCAAGCCTAACCTGCTCCGCCGGTCGCCAGCCACCGCAGGTTCCACCCAGCAGGAGTTCCGAGGTCCGCAGGCCCCTTCGCGAGAAGTCGCCACCCCAGGAACCACCCCGGCGAAACAGACCGACGCAACCACGCACGAATCGGCGCCCAGCCCGCCGCCGCACCGGCTCGAGCGGTCCGCAGTTTCAATTGAAACTGCGGTTTCAACGGAACTTCGGGTGCCGACACGCC
>NZ_JBEOVY010000058.1:0-28133 GCF_040295745.1 Saccharopolyspora sp. NPDC002686 | reverse complement strand
GTCCCACCGCCGATCTCGCTGCCCGGAGCCGGGGAGATCAGGACACGCCGGGATTGCGGCGTAGGGCTGGCCCGCCAGGTTCTCGCCGTGCTGCTGTCGCACGCCGAGAACCTGGTGCACCAGGAACTGCTGGACACCGATCTGCCCGCGGATCCGGCGCTGCTACCTGGTGGTGCGGGACGTGTTCGGACTGGAGGAGCTGTGGAACCGGTTGGACGCCGACCTCCCCGACGTCCCCTTCCAGGCCACCATGCCCCCGGCGCATGCTCGCCGACGACGTGCTCGCGCACGGCGGCCTCGAATCGTGGCTGCCAGCGCACAAGACCGCGCTGACCAGGGTGCACACCGTGTACTGCGACCTGTCGAACGCGGAGCTGAACGACTTCGCAGTGCTGTCGGTCGGTGTGCAAGCAATCAGCGAGCCCGCGAACGCCTGCGTGGCCACCTGGCAGCGGGAGACCCGGTGCGGGACTTCGCGTCAGCGCAAGGACTGAACCGCGCTGACGAGAGCCAGTACTTCGATGTCGGTGACGCTGCAGCCCCGCGAGAGGTCGTTGAGCGGGGCGTTGAGTCCCTGCAGGATCGGGCCGAGCGCCTGCGCTCCCCCGATCCGCTCGGTGATCTTGTAACCGATGTTGCCGGCGGCGAGGTTCGGGAACACCAGCACGTTGGCCCTGCCCGCCACGGCCGATCCGGGGGCCTTGTGCATGCTGACCGCCTCCACCACCGCCGCGTCGAACTGCAACTCCCCGTCGACGACCAGCTCCGGCATTCGTTCGCGCACCATCCGCGTCGCGGAACGGACCCGGTCGACCAACTCGTGCTGGGCGCTCCCCCTGGTGCTGAAGGACAGCATGGCCACCAGTGGTTCAGCAGAGGACAGCCGCCGGTGGGTACCTGCCGCGGCGATCGCGATGTCGGCCAGTTGCACTTCGGTGGGGTCCGGAAGGACCGCGCAGTCGGCGAAGGTCAACACCCGCTCGTCCGGCAGGACCATCAGGAACGAGCTGCTCAACGTCTGCACGCCGGGCTGCAGGCCGATCACCCGGATCCCGGCCCGCAGCACGTCGGCGGTCGGCCGCGACGCACCGGCCAGGCAGCAGTCGACGATGCCTGCGCGCAGTGCCGCTGCGGCGAGGTACAAGGGGTCGCTCTGCGCGAGCGTTCGCTGCAGGTCCGGCTTACCTGCGAAGGACTCGTTCAACGCGTTCAGCACGGCCGGATCGGCGGCGAGACGGTCGATGTCGAGGACCAGTTCGGGCGGCAAGGCCACCCCGCTCACGCGGGCGGCCTCCTCGATCTGCTTGCGAGGTCCGACCAAGCGCGGTTCGAGCACTCCCTGCGCGTAGAGGCGAGTCGCGGCCTGCACCGCACGGGGATCGCTGCCGTCCGCCAGTGCCGCGCGGACCGCCCGACCGGCCAGTTGCTGCCGCCATCGCGCTGATAACGGCGATCCGGCCTCGTCCGTCCCGTGCCGTCCGGGTATCCGAGCGAAACTCGCTGCGGCTTCCGTCATGACGCTTCTCCAGCCCAGGATGCTTTCACTATATAAAAGCTACTTCCAATATTTAGCCTAGCCAGGGAGCCGTTGGAGCGTCAACAAATGCTGTAAGCTACTTCCAACATGTGACAGGGAGGGTCATGTCAACCGATGGGGACTCGGCGCCGCCGCAAGGCACCACCCGGGTGGTCGGCGCGCAAACCATCAGCCGGGCCTTTGCCGTGCTCAGGCTTTTCCGGGATCGCGGCACCGACCTGGGCGTCGGGCAGGTCGCGAAGGACCTGGGCCTGAACCTGAGCACCGTGCACCGCATCGTGCGCGCTCTCGTAGCCGAGGGCTATCTCGCCCAGAACGAGGAAAGCGAGCGCTACTACCTCGGGACTGGAGCCCTCCTCCTCGGTCAGGCCGCACACCGCAACTTCGGCCTCGACGTCGTCTACCCGGTAATACAGAACCTGGCCGCGCAGACCGGCGAATCGGTGAACCTGGGAGTCCTGGCCGACAACGCGGCGATCGTGGTCGAACGAATCGAATCCGCCCAGCCGCTGCGCTTCACGCAGCCGCCCGGCACGCGGGTCGTCCTGCACGCCTCGTCGATGGGCAAGGCCCTGCTGGCTTTCAACGACGAGGTGCGGAAGAGAACGCTCCAGGGAGTGTCCGAACTGCCGGCGCTGACCCCGAAGACGCTCACGAACGTCAACGACCTCGAGGCGGATCTGGAGGTGATTCGCGCCCGCGGCTGGAGCATCGACGACGAGGAATCCACACTCGGCGTTCGCTGCGTCGGAGCGGCGGTTCGCGACGCCTCCGGCAACGCGCGCGCGGCCATCGCCGTCCAGGCACCGGCCGTGCGCGTCCCGGACGCGCGTTTCGACGAACTCGGACCGGAAGTCGTGCGGGCAGCCAAGGAGATCTCCACACTCCTCCCTCCAGGGCACAGCTTCTGAGCCGAGGCGAGCAGCGTCCGTGCAACCGACCGCGCGAGCGTTGTCGCCTTCCACATGCGCGCGGGCACGCAACGCGGGCTCCGGCTGCTGCCGGAGCCCGCGTGCCGTGCCGTCAGGTGTCCCTGATCAGACGTAGTCCCTGTACTTCTCCAGCAGGCGGACCGGCTTGCGCAGGGCGTCCCGGCGGAAGGGGTCACCCAGCTCGCGGGTGCACATGATCTCGAGGACCACGGTCTTGCCCTCGTTCATCTGCAGATCCACCGCCTTGCGCAGCGACGGGCCGACCTCTTCGAGCTTGTCCACCACGATGCCCACCGCACCCATGGCCTCACCGATCTTGGCGAAGCTCTCGTTCTCCAGCTCACCGGCGACGAACCGGCGGTCGTAGAAGTCCACCTGGTTCTTCTTCTCCGCACCCCACTGGCGGTTGTGGAACACCACTGCCGTCACCGGGATGTCATGCCGCACTGCAGTCATGATCTCGCCCATGCTCATGCCCCACGCGCCGTCACCGGCGTAGGAGATCGCCGGGCGTTCGGGGGCAGCCGCCTTGGCACCGATGATCGTCGGCAGTGCGTACCCGCAGTTGCCGAAACTCATGGGAGCGAAGAAGCTGCGGGGCTTTTCGAAGCGGAGGTAGCTGTTGGCCACGGAGTTGATGTTGCCGATATCGGTGGAGACCATCACGTCTGCCGGCATCGCCTTCTCGAGCTCCCGCAGCACCTGGCGCGGGTGCAGCCAGTTGCCCTCCTCCTGCTCCTGCTCCGCGATCATGTCGAGGCTGAACGGGTCGGTCTCGTGGGTCCACTCGTCGAGTTCCTCCTCCCACGCGTCTTTCTCGGCCTTGATCGCGGCCGCCCGTTCCTCCCGGTTGGCGTCGCAGGCCAGCGTCCTGCCCGCCAGCCGCTCGCCCAGCGCGACGGCGCTCGCCTTGGCGTCCCCGCAGATGCCGACGGAGATCTTCTTCACCAGACCGAGCATCTTGTGGTCGGCGTCGATCTGGATGATCTTGGCGTTCTCCGGCCAGTACTCCAAGCCGTGCTGCGGCAGGGTGCCGAAAGGACCGAGTCGCGAACCCAGAGCGACCACGACGTCAGCGCGCGAGATCAGCTTCATCGCGGCCTTGGAGCCCTGGTAGCCCAGGGGACCGCACCACAACGGGTGACTGGCCGGGAACGAATCGTTGTGCAGGTAGCTGTTGACCACGGGAGCGCCCAGGCGCTCGGCGAGCGCCTTGCACTCCTCCACGGCGTCGGCCATCACCACGCCACCACCGGAAATGATCACTGGGAACTCGGCCGCGGCGAGCAGTTCCGCCGCCTCGTCGAGGCTCTGCGCCCCTCCAGGACCGCGGTCGAGGCGCTTCGGCTGGGGGACCTCGGTGGTGATCTCGCCGTAGAAGAAGTCCCGCGGGATGTTGAGCTGGGTCGGCCCGATCTCCGACATCGCGCGGTCGAAGCAGCGGCCGGTGTACTCCGCCATGCGCGCGGGGTTGTTCACGTGCCCCTGGTACTTCGTGAACTCCTGGAACATCGGCAGTTGGTTGGCTTCCTGGAAGCCGCCGAGCCCGGTGCCCATGGTGCCGGCTTCGGGTGTCACGATGACGACCGGACTGTGCGCCCAGTACGCGGCGGCGATCGCGGTCACGCAGTTGCTGATACCGGGGCCGTTCTGGCCGATCACCACGCCGTGGCGCCCGCTGACGCGCGCGTAGCCGTCGGCCATGTGGCCGGCGCCCTGCTCGTGCACCACCGGGATCAGGCGAATGCCGGCCGGGGCGAAGATGTCCATCGCGTCCATGAACGCGGAACCCATGATGCCGAAGATGTCCTTGACGTCATTTGCCACCAGTGTCTCCGCGAAGGCCTCCGACGGCGTCATCTTCTGCACGCCCTGGACAACGGCGCGGCTTGCCCCGTCCGTCTGGTCAGTCATGGTCGTTCCTCTCCTGTCGACAGGCCAAGATGGGAGCTTGATCCGAAAATCGGTACGTGGCGTCTCTGAAAACTGGATTCGATGCTAGGAGTGCCGTTCGACTCGGTCAATAGAAATCCTGAAAACCGATACGCCCTGTACTGGTTTCCGGTACATGGACTAGAGTGGGACCACGATGGACGAGATTCGTGAAACCGAGGCAGCGGTTGAGCTCAACGGGGAGACGCCCACGTTGCGCCTGTTCGCGCTGCTCGAACTGATCGCCTCCAAGGACCAGTTCGTGTCGCTGCAAGGCCTGGTCGAGGAAACGAGCATGCCCAAGCCGACCCTGCACCGCATGCTCCAGCAGCTCGAAAGCGGTGGCCTGCTGGTTCGCCAAGGCGACGGCCGGAACTACGGCACGGGCGCCCGCCTGCGGCGACTGGCCGAGAACCTGTTGCTCAACGCCACCCAGCACGGGGCCCGGCACGCGGTCCTGCGCAGCCTCGTGGAGGAACTCGGCGAAAGCTGCAACGTGACCGCGCTCTCCGGCAACGAAGTGGTGTACCTGGACCGCGTCGAAACGCCCGAACCCCTGCGGTTCTACCTGCGGCCCGGTTCGCGAGTCCCGGTGCACTGCTCCGCGAGCGGCAAGATGATCTTGTCGCAGTTCAGCCCCGCGCAACGGCGCAAGCTCCTGGCACACGCTCCCCTGAAGCAGTACACGCCCAAGACCATCACGGACCTCGATGCGCTGGAGGCCGAGCTCAAGCAGGTGCGCAGCGACGGCTACGCCATCGACGACGAGGAATTCCTGCCTGGGCTGGTCTGCGCCGCCGTGCTCGTGCCGACGGCCGACGGGCGCTCCAACCTCTGCCTGGCCGCCCAAGCACCCGTCATGCGGCTCACCGCGGCGGACGCCCCGAAGCTGCTCCCCGCGCTGCGGCGCGCCGCCGACGCCATCAATCGCATCGAGTCCGAAGGCTCCACGACCTAGGCCGGCACCCCGGCGTGATTGGTGACGACATGACCTCGACCAGACCGGACCCGCACACCCCGGACCACCAGGTCGCCGTACGCGACGCTTTCGGCATCGACTCCGAGATGGTGGTTCCGGCGTTCCGCGAACCCGACGAACACGTGCCCGAGATCGACGAGGCCTACCGGTTCAACAGCGACGTCACCCTGGCGCTGCTCGCCGGATTCACCAGGGACCGGCGCGTGCTCGTGCAAGGACTGCACGGCACCGGCAAATCGACCCACATCGAGCAGGTAGCGGCCCGGCTGAACTGGCCGTGCGTGCGGGTCAACCTCGATGGCCACATCAGCCGCCTCGACCTGGTGGGCCGGGATGCGGTCGTGTTGCGCGCCGGGCAGCAGGTGACCGAGTTCCAGGAGGGCATCCTCCCCTGGGCGCTGCAACGTCCGGTGGCACTCATCTTCGACGAGTACGACGCGGGGCGTCCGGACGTGATGTTCGTGATCCAGCGGATCCTCGAGCGCGACGGCAAGCTCACGCTGATGGACCAGAACCGGGTGCTCCGCCCGCACCCGTACTTCCGGCTCTTCGCGACCGCGAACACCTTGGGCCTGGGCAACCTCAACGGTCTCTACCACGGCGCACAGCGCCTCAACCACGCGCAGATCGATCGCTGGAACATCGTGGCGTCGCTGAACTACCTTCCTCCGGAGGAAGAAATCGCGATCGTGCGAGGCCGAGTGCCCCAGCTGGACGGCGACCTCGTCGCCTCGATGGTCGCGGTCGCGGGCCTCACCCGCGCCGGCTTCCACGCCGGAGACCTGTCGACGTTGATGTCGCCGCGCACGGTGATCACTTGGGCGGAGAACATCGAGGTGTTCGACGACCCGGCGCTGGCGTTCCGGCTGTCCTTCGTCAACAAGTGCGACGAGGCCGAACGTCCGGTGGTGGCGGAGTACTTCCAGCGCTGCTTCGACCGCGAGCTGGCGGAGTCCTACCAGCTATCCCCGGCATGAGCGGCTCCAGAGCAACCGCGCGGCACCAGCAACGGGTCGAAGAGCTCTGCGCCGCCGCCGTTCGCGCGCTCAGCGGCGAGCCGAACCTGCACTTCCGTGGGCGGCGCCTGCATCGCGGGCACCGACGGCTGCCAATGCACGCGCCGCACTTGCAGCCGTCGCTGGACGACGACTTCGGGTCGTTCCGGGGCGCCGCAGACGGAATGGCACTGCGCCTGACGCACTCGGACGCCGAGCTCCACCGCAGCCTGCATCCCGCGGATCCGGTGCAGCGGCTCATCTTCGAGATGCTGGAACAGTTCCGCGTCGAGGCGCTGGCCGGATTGCCCGGCGTCATCGCGAACCTGCGCCACCGGCACGTCCAGTGGTCACTCGACGTCCACCACTCCGGTATGACCGAGACTTCGCGTGGCATCCTCCTCTACACCGTGGCGCAGGTCTGCCGCTCCCGCGTGACCGGGCAACCAGTGGTGGCCGAAACCGAAGACCTGCTGGAAGCCACCCGGTTCGACATCGTCCCGGCCTTGGGGAAAGACCTCACCGGGCTGCGCAGGCGTCGCCACGATCAGAACGCGTACGCAGAGCACGCGCTTGCCATCGCACGCATCGTGGGCAACATGCTCGCCGCTGCCGACGAGAACGACGAGCATGACGGCGAAGACATCGACGACCACGCCAGGTTCCCGCTGTTCTTGGATTCAGACGATGACTTCGACGACACGATCCCGCAGGTGTCCACCGGGCACAGCCGCGTGCTCGGGGAGTCCGAAGCCGGCTACCGCGCTTTCACCACGGCCTATGACCGGCAGCACGCGGTGCCCGCACTCGTTCGGGCGAAGCTGCTGCGGGATTACCGCCAGCGGCTCGACCGGTGTATCACCGGACAGGGCGTGAACATTCCTCGCCTGACCCGCCAGCTGAAGATGCTGCTCGCCGATCCTGCCCGGAACGGCTGGGACGGCGGACAGGAAGAGGGACACGTCGACGGCCGCCGCCTGGCCCAACTCATCGCTTCCCCCACCGAGCGCCGGTTGTTCCGCACTGAGCGGATCGAACCGGCTGCGAACTGCCTGGTGACCTTCCTGATCGACTGCTCCGGCTCGATGAAGGAGCACATCGAGTCGATCGCCGTGATCGTCGACGTGTTCGCCCGCGCATTGGAGCTGGCCGGGGCGAGCAGTGAGATCCTGGGATTCACGACCGGCGCGTGGAACGGCGGCCGCGCGATGCGCGAATGGCACCGCAGCGGACGGCCCGCGCATCCGGGGCGTCTCAACGAGTTGTGCCACCTCGTCTTCAAGGACGCCGACACGTCTTGGCGACGAGCGCGTCCCGGCATCGCGGGGCTGCTGAAGGCCGACCTGTTCCGGGAAGGCGTGGACGGCGAAGCGGTGACCTGGGCCTGCCGACGCATGGCCGGCCGAAGCGAGCAGCGACGGCTGCTGATCGTGCTGTCCGACGGCAGCCCCATGGACAGCGCGACCAACCTGACCAACGACCGGCACTACCTGGACAACCACCTCAAAGACGTCGTCCGGCAAGAGGAAATGGCCGGCTCTGCCCAGATCTACGGCCTGGGCGTCGGACTCGACCTGAGCCCCTTCTACCGCCGCTCCCACGCCCTAGACCTGTCCCACGGATCAGGTAACGACGTCTTCCGCGAGATCCTCGAGATGATCGCAAGGGACCGGCGGTCGTGATGCATTCGGGGCGGCTCGGAGCGCAAGGACGCACCATGAGCCGCTGTCCGTCACGTTTCCATCGTCAAGGCGAAGACGCCAACGGCCGCCAGCGACGCCCACAGGACTTCCAAGACTCGGCGAGAGCCCACGAGCGCACGGCCAGCGGCCCCAGGAACTCCACGGACATGGCGACCTCGAGCAGGATCCTGTCCACTGCCTCGAACTAGGCGATGTGGTGGCAACCAGAGTAGTGCCCACCAATAGGACGAGGCACCACGTCCGCCGCCCGCAGCGGAGGCTGGGGCGCCGCCAAAGCATCAACACGACTGCCGCGTGAGAGGCGCAGCGACGCAACTCCCGCGACGCCGACGACGAGGAAAAGTTCGTCGCGACCGCTGCACCGCCTCCTCGTTTCTTCGCCTTCCCGCCGACGGGTCTGCTCTCAGATCCCCAGCAAGCCGGGCAGATCGGCCACCGATGCGAGGACGTGGGTGGCACCACCGGCGCGGAGGGCGTTCGCGTCATGCGATCCCGTGCGGACTCCTGCCACCACGGAGGCGCCCGACCGGCGCCCGGCCTGCATGTCGTAGGCCGTGTCGCCGGCAACCGCAACGGCTCGCACATCGCTGATCCCGAGGCGCAGTACGGCGGTCAGGATCATGTCCGGGAACGGCCGTCCCCTCCCGGATTCTTCCGGGCACAGCACGAGATCCGCGAGATCATTCCATTTGAGGCGGTCCAGCAAGCGTTCTCTGGTCGGCTTCGAGAAACCGGTGCTCAGACACGTGCGGATGCCGTTGTCCCGCAGCAACCGGACCGCTTCCTCAGCGCCCGGAACCGGTTCGCAGCGACGTGCCGCGAGCCCGTCATAACTGCTTTCGAAGGCGATATTCGCTCGCTGGGCGCGGCTTTCGTCGCCATCGAACAGCGCGCGAAACACCTCGATCTTCGACTGCCCCATGGTGACCTGGATATGCCGCTGCGCGTGCGCGAACTCCGCCGTTCCCCTGTGGACACCGGACTCGCGCAAGGCGGCGTCAAACGCCTGCACGACAAGCCCGTCATCGCGCACCGTGGTGCCGGCCATGTCCAGCACCACCAGTTCGAGCTGATCGATCACGTGAACACCCCATTCGCCTCCGCACACTTCCGTCCGGTCAACGCCGCCTGCGGACCAGCGGCATTCCGGTCGACGCCGACCACGGCGTTCCGCGAAAGATTCAACTTCGGGCTGGCAGCCGCCGGCAGGCCCAGATGTGGTCCGGCAGGGGGTACCAGCGTCAGCGGACGCGCTCAGACAGCACGTCGTCGGCGACCTCCGCGAGCAGGCGGATGCCGTCATCGATGGACCGCAACGGCACCGCCGAGAAGCCGATGCGGAAATGGTTGCGCCCGCGTTCCGGATCGAAGAAGAAGATGTCACCCCGTTCGATGAGGATCCCCCACTGCTCAGCCCGCTCGACCAGCCTGCGGCAGTCCAAGTCGGGAGGGCCGGTCATCCACAAGCTCACGCCGCCCGGCGGGAACGCGGCTTCCTGCCATGGCAGGTACCGGCTCACGGCCTCGCACACAGCCTCCCACTTGCACATCAGCTTCGAGCGGTAGCGGCGAAGGGAACGGTGGTACTCCCCCGTTTCGATGAGCATGGCCAGCGCGCGCTGCAAGTGGCCGGACGGGTGCCGGCACACGTAGCGGCGGATCCGCCGCAGCTCCGCGACCAGCGGTGCGGGCCCCACCAAGTAGCCCAGCCGCAGGCCCGGCGAGAGGAACTTGGAGAACGTACCGAGGTAGACCGCGTCCCCGGTGCTGTCCAGTGCTTTCAGCGCAGGTGTCGGCCGGCCCTGATAGCGGAATTCGCTGTCGTAGTCGTCCTCCACCACGACCGTGCCACTCTCGGCAGCCAATTGCAGCAGTTGGCGGCGGCGGCCGATGCTCAACGTCACGTTGGTCGGGTGGTGGTGGCTCGGCGTCAGGTACAGCAAATTCGTGCCCCGCAGCGACTCCGGAGGTTGCAAACCCGCGTTGTCGACGCGGTGGCACCGCACATCCGCCCCAGCACGCACGAAGATGTGCCGGGCATCGAGATATCCGGGGTCCTCGATCATCACGGTCTGCCCCGGCCCGAGAAGTGCCCTGCCGAGGAGGTCCAGTCCCTGCTGCGATCCCACCGTCACCAGCACCTCGTCCGGGCCCGCCTCGATGCCGCGGGCAGGCAGCAGGTGCCGGCAGATCATCTCCACCAACATCGGGTCGTCGGAACCCACGCTGTCCTGCAGGCTCTGGTAGATGTGCGGGTGGAACAGCGCATCACGCAGGCAGCGCAACCACGACCGGGACGGGAACGCGGTCACGTCGACCTGCCCCGCCAGGAACGGATACGGGTACTGGTGCCAATCCATGCGCTTCTCGATGTGCGGAACGTCTGTGTCCGGGGCGCGGCGTATCCGCTGGGACCAGTCGATGCGCGGCGCGGTGTCGCGCATCTGGGCATGGCACTGCCCACGCATCTCGGAATTGACGAACAGCCCGCGGCGCTCCTCGCTGTGGACGTATCCTTCCGCGATCAACTCCTGGTAGGCCAGGTTGATCGTGTTCCGCGAGACGCCCAACTCGTCGGACAGTTCGCGGGAGCTCGGCAGCCGGTGCAACGGGTCGAAGGTGCCGACCGCGATGCCGTGCTCGATCGCCCGCCGTACCTGCTGGTACAGGGGCTCGTCGGACGACCGGTCCACTTCGATCAATGTTCGCGGCATCTGCCCTCCCACAGATGTTCATGTTCACCCGGGAGTGGTGGAACAGTAGCTCTGCCAGTGCCCCACGGCTAGAGCGTTCTCGGCTCGGCAGCCCGTGGGGCACGGTCGGCCACTGTCGTGGTCGTGCCACTCAGCTCAGCAGCTGCTGAGCGTGGGTGAACTTGCGGCCGAAGGCGTTCGCCACGTGCTCATTGGTCAGCTGTCCCGCGACGGTGCTGATGCCGCCCGCCAACTCGGGCCGGGACTCGACGGCTCCCCGCAGCCCACGGTTGGCGATCTCCAGCGCGTACGGCAGCGTGACGTTGGTGAGCGCGTGCGTCGAGGTGTTCGGCACCGCACCAGGCATGTTCGCCACGCAGTAGAACAGGGAGTCGTGCACCCTGAAGACCGGGTCGTCGTGCGTGGTGGGCCGGGAGTCTTCGAAACACCCTCCCTGGTCCACCGAGATGTCCACCAGCACGCTGCCCGGCTTCATCCGCGACACCATCTCGTTGGTGACCAGCTTCGGTGCCTTCGCGCCGGGGATGAGCACCGCGCCGATGACCAGGTCGGCCTCGGTGACGGCGCGCTCGAGCTCGTAGCGGTTGGACGTGGTGGTGCGGATCCGCCCTTGGTACATGCGGTCGGCGGCGCGCAGCTTGTCCACGTTCTTGTCGAGCAGCTCCACGTCGGCCCAAGCACCGGCGGCGACCGCGACCGCGTTCATGCCGGCCACGCCCGCGCCGAGCACCGCGACCCGCCCCGGGTGAACGCCGGAGACGCCACCCAACAGCGTGCCTCGGCCGCCGTTGGCCCGCATCAGCGCCTGCGCGCCGACGAACGGCGCCAGCCGTCCGGCGACCTCGCTCATCGGGAACAGCAGCGGCAGCGAACCATCCGGCAATTGGACCGTCTCATAGGCGACACCGGTGATGCCGGAGTAGAGCAGCGCCTGGGTGCATTCCTCGCTGGCCGCCAGATGCAGGTAGGTGAACAACGTCTGGTCCGACCGCATCCGGCCGTACTCCTCGGCGATCGGTTCCTTGACCTTGAGCACGAGCTCGGCCGTCGCCCACACGTCATCGGCGGAGTCCAACATCTTCGCGCCCGCCGCGATGTAGTCCTCGTCGCGGATCGCCGAGCCGGCACCTGCCCCGCGCTCGACGAAGACCTCGTGACCGCACGCGGTGAACTCGTGCACGCCTGCCGGCGTCACCGCCACCCGGTACTCGTGGTTCTTCAGCTCCCGTGGAACACCGATCCTCATCTGACACTCCCGTCAACCCCGTTGTGCTGCTCGCCGACGGACGAGCTCGGTGAACAGAGGTTGGGGCCGGCGCTGGCACCGTGAGAAGGACCAGTGCCGCCCACCTCGATGGGTCCAGTTCGAGGTCCCGCCGGCGGAGGCGGTGGCTGGCCCTGCCATTCCCGCCCGTTCTGGCCCTGCCATCCGGCCCCGTCCGGGCTGCATCGTCGGGACCAGACAGGGTGCACCGGCGCCAGGCCGATCCCCCGCAGACCGAAGGAGGAAGCGTGGACACCGCAGAGTTCAGGGACAAGGCTCGTCGACACCTCGGACCGCATTTCACCCGCGGAGCCCAGTGGCGATCCGGCGAGTTGCCCGTGTTCGTGCGCGGCGAAGGGTGCCACCTGTTCGACAGCGACGGACGTCGCTTCCTCGACGGGCTGGCGGGCCTGTTCTGCGTCAACCTCGGGCACAGCCGGAGCGACATCGTGGCCGCGGCGACCAAGCAGATGGGGTTGCTGCCGTATTCGACGAACTGGGGCTCCGCGCACCCGCCGTCGATCGAGGCAGCCTCCCTGATCGCCGAGCTGGCACCGGGCGACCTCAACACGACGTTCTTCGTCAACTCCGGTTCCGAAGCCGTCGAGAGCGCGCTGAAGTTCGTGCGCCAGTACCACCGCAGCAACGGGCAACCGCAACGAACCAAGATCATCAGCCGGCAGATGGCATACCACGGCACCACCATGGGCGCCCTGTCCGTCACCGGCCTGCCGAAGATCCGCGAGCCGTTCGGTCCATTGCTGGACGGCGTCCGGCACGTCCCGAACACGCTCGGGCTCCTCGGCGACTGCGGGCCGGCCGGCGAGTTGGCGCCCGTGCGCACGATCGAGCAGGTCATCGAGGAGGAAGGCGCGGAGACCATCGCCGCGATCTTCGCCGAGCCGGTGCAGAACGGTCGCGGGGCGCTCGTGCCGCCGGACGGTTACTGGCAGGAACTGCGCAGGATCTGCGACGAGCACGGCATCCTGCTGGTCTCCGACGAGGTGATCTGTTCCTTCGGCCGCATCGGCGACTGGTTCGGCAGCGCCCGGTTCGGCGTCGTCCCCGACCTCATCACCTTCGCCAAGGGATCCACCTCCGGCTACGCTCCGCTGGGCGGAGTGATCATCCGCGAACCCCTGATCGAGCAGCTGTTCGACCGCGCGGGGACCGGGTTCACCCACGGTGCGACGTGGGGCGGACACCCCGTCGCCACGGCGGTCGCCGTCGCGACGATCCGGGCCATGCAGGAAGAATCCGTCTTGTCCAATGTGGAAACCCGAGGCCCTGATCTGCGGGCCGGCCTGGATGCCCTGCAGAGCGGCCACCGTTGCGTCAAGGACGTCCGCGGTACCGGGTACTTCTACGCGATCGAGCTGATGGCGGACCGGGCCTCCGGGCGCGAACTGACCGACGAGGAATCAATCAAGGTGCTCCGGGAGGTCCTGCCGGAATCCTTCCGCCGCACCGGCGTGATCCTGCGCGGCGATGATCGAGGCGCGACCATGATCATGGTTTCCCCTCCGCTGATCGCGGACGATGAGGTCATCAACGAGCTGCTCTCGGGCATCGACGGCATGCTCAGCGACGTCGAGGCGGCCGTGGGCCACTGATCGCTCGAACCGTCAAGCGGCTGGCACCGGCACCCGCCAGCCGCTTGACGTTTGCGCCATTCCCGGACAAAGGACGGGAAAGCGGCGGAGCCACTTTCACATCAGACGGCAGCACCGTGCGTCCCGCAACGACTGCAACGACAGGTTGTGATACGTGGTCGGGCCCATGGTAGTTGATCTTGCGTGCTGGCGGAAATGGTGCAGGGGTGGTCGGCAAATTTCGCAGCGTTCACGTCTCGGTTCGCGGGAAGGTTCCCGCGAGACCCGCACCACCACGGCACGCTGCTGTTCGACCTCGCCACCGACCCCGAGCAGCGGCAGCCCATCGTGGACGACGAGATCGAGCTGCGAATGGCGAAGCTGCTGGTCGGGCTGCTGCGCGACACCGAAGCACCCGCCAGCCAGTACGAACGGCTCGGGCTGCCCGTCGACGGACCTGTCGAGAACCAGCACCTCCTGGTGCGGGCACAGCAGAACCAAGCGGAGGCAACGGCCGTAGCGCTGCCCCCCGGCTCGACGAGTTCCCGACCGGCCGGCTGTCGGTGCGCACGCCGGTGCAGGAGCTGATGTCCGATCCCGCTGCGGCCGAGGTGATGCGCCGGCACCTGCACCCTCGGGACAGCCCACGGATTCGCAGCGTGGTTCAACAGCCGACGGGACGAGGACGATGAACGCGCCATGCTGGTTGCTTGCCCCGACCACTACCTCATCCGGTCCCCTCGATCCGGAGTCCAAGAGGTGATCGAGGTAACCGGCGGCGCAACCATGGGTTCCCGGTTCGTCATCGACTACGCGGACACCACAGGCATCCCGGTCAGCCGGAATTCCCATTTCCCGGTCGAAACATCCGGCTGGGCTCGCGCGGACGACGGCAACCGCATCGGCGCCGTTCGCCACCAGTTCCGCGACAACGCACAAGGAGGATTCAGCGCGATGCTCCCAGTCGCGTTCCCCGTGACGCTGCCACCCTGGATGATCACAGAACACCGGTGGCACCTGGCGTGCGAGTTCTCCAACTGGGTTTGTGCCTACGTGGACTCCGCTCCTCAATAGGATCCACAGTCGAACTTCTTCGGCAGGCGGATCAGACACGGGCGAGCCTTCCTCCGTTCCCCAGTGCCGGCCCGGCCGGCCTGCCGCGGGCAGGAGCGCAGAACGGCGCAGCCGAGCGCATCCTGCCGGGACTCGCGTGACGTTGCGACATGGCTCACCAAGTCGGAAGTGCACTGCTCAGTGGACATCACCGGGGCTCGGAGGATTGGACCTCTCGAAGCCGAGACATATCGTGGCCCACGATCACGGACGAGTTGATCTGCACGTCGCCCGACGTGAAGCAGAAATCGACCCGAGCAGATCAAATTCCACTCGGGTCGAAATAGCTTATTCTTCCACATTCCGTCGATAACTATCTGGATACAAGCGACTTGACCCCCGCGCGATACGGAACAAGTTCAGTTTCACCGGAACGCCTCATTCGGATCGCTTCATCGAGGTGCACCAAGAAAAGCTGAAGCGCCCCAACTATCGGCTGCTCATCCGGGAACGCCAGCTCCCCGTCGCGCTCCATCATCCGCAAGTGTTCCGCCAACGACCGCGGACTCACCTGCAGCCGGAGCGGGGTATCAAGATCGACATCCTGCCAAGACCGAATCTCGACGTAACCTTTAGTCGAGCTTCGCACTTGCTCATCGCTGAGCCTGAACAGGAACTCCTCGAAGACACTCTGGTCATCCGTTCGGTCCAAGTTCATGATGATCCGTCTCTCAGGCGGAACGGCAAGCAGCTCCCTACCTCAACTGATACTGGGGAGGCGAAGGTGTGTAGTTAGCGTGCAACTCCGCTCGGACACTCTCTTACCCCACGGGTCTTCTGGCTCGACGGCTAGCACTCCTCACTGCTGGCAGCGGGGTTTTCGTCTGGCGCTCGACGGTGGAATCCGTCCCCGGTGCGGAGTGTATCTGGCCGGGCGCGGCCATCAGCTCTGGAGCTGGACAGCCTGGTACCGGCCTGAGAACCCAGCCCACGTGGCCGCACACGATCTCCAACCCTACACGGCGAAGATAATCACCAACGTCGTTGCTCACATCCTGCCCGGGTGGTTCTCCACCGTGCTGCCTGAGCAGGCCGGGGAAAGCTTCGCGAAGATGATCCTCGCGGACGTACTCGGTGCGGGGCACCGGACTCGGCCGCGGTAAGCGTGGCCTGTAGCCGTGTGGCGGCAGCGATACCCGGCACGACCATGAACCCAGTGCGCATCCATCCGACGGTCGCACTCCCCGCACACCACCAGATCAGCCAACTCGTACCTCCGAGTCACACCGTCCCTGGTCGCCCGGACCGCACGGATCCGTTGCACCGCGAGGAACGTGGACTCATCGACCAACGCCGGATGAGACAACTGCTCGGAGACTTCCCACTCCCGCACATCAGGCCTTGGACAAGGCAGAGGCGATCTGGCCGACGAGTACCGCGAACGGCATGTCGAGCGCGGTGTAGACATCAGCGGCCAGGGGATCGGCGTTGTCAGCGAGGATTTCGACGATGGCAGTCGAGTAGTCGATCGGGATCACTCCAGCCTGCTGCATGCGCAGCAGGCCCGCTTCGCGCTTGGTCTGCCAGAAGGTGCCGGAGGCGTCGATCACGGCGTAGGCGTCGAACCCCTCCCCCGTGGCACTGATGGCCGGGAGGGCGAGACACACCTCAGTGGAGATGCCCGTGATGATCAGCTTGTTCCGGCCGGTCGCCCGGATGGCCTCGAGCACGCGCGGGTCGTCCCACGCGTTGACGGTCGAGCGGTCGATGACCTGCACGCCGTCGGGAAGCACCTCGGCGAGCTCGGGAATGACCGGTCCCCACATGCTCTCCGCCGCGGTGGTGGTCACCACCAACGGCAGGCTCAACACCTGGGCCGCTTTGGCCAGGGCCACCACGTTGTGCTTGAGCTCGCCGACCGGGATGTCTCGCACACCGCTGTAGAGACCGACCTGGTGGTCCACCAGCACCACGGCCGCTTTTGGCGGGTTAGCCGCTCGGTGAACTTGCTCGCAGGCACCGCATCCTCCTGAGATGGTCGGCCTCGGGTGACGAGTGACGCTGCCTTCGCTCAGACCTGGGCCAGGCCTCCGTCTACGAAGAGCTCGGAACCGGTGGTGAAGCTGCTGGCGTCCGTAGCCAGAAAGACCACGGCTGCGGCCACTTCGTCCGGGTCTCCCATCCGGCTGAGGGGCATGCCGTTCAGGAGGGCGTCTCTGAGGTCGGTTGCTTGCGCGGCGTCTGCCACGCCGCCGAAAAGCCCGGAAAACCCGGGAGTCTCGATCGGACCTGGGCTGACCGCGTTCACCCGGATACCGCGACCGGCCAGTTCTGCGGCCCAGGTGCGGGCGAAGTTGCGGATGGCGGCCTTGGTCGCGTTGTAGACGCTCGTGGCAGCGACTCCCTTGGATGCCGCGATGGAAGAAGGCAGGATCACCGAGGCACCGTCCGCCAGCAGTGGCAGCGCCTTCTGCACCGTGAACAGCAACCCCTTGACATTGATGCCGAAGAGTCGGTCGAAGTGTTCCTCTGTGATGTCTTCCAGCCGTGCCAACTCGGCCGTACCCGCGTTCGCGAAAAGCACGTCGATCCGGTCGCTGTGCTCCCTGACCCGGGCGTAGAGGCGGTCCAGATCAGCCAGTGAAGACACGTCGCTTCGCACCGCGATGGCATGTCCGCCGATGTGCTGCGCGTTGATCTCGTTCACCGTCGTGTCCAGCTCGGCCTGACGGCGGCCGGTAACGAACACCGTCGCCCCTTCCGAGGCGAAACGTCGAGCAGTGGCCGCGCCGATCCCCTCAGACCCGCCGGTGACCACGGCGACTTTCCCGTCGAGCCGGCCCATCGGCACCCCTCCTTCTCCCACCCCATGCTCCCCGCGTGGAAACCTGGTCGCCTGGGTCGTTCGTCCCCAAAACATGGGGCATGGCCGAGGCTGGTTCCGTGCTGGTGACCGGCGCGGGCGCGGAATTGGCAACGCGGGCGGAAAGGTCGTGGGACTCCTGCGTGAGCGCGGATTCGCCGTTCGAGCGATGGCTTACCACGACGATGACCGCGTCGAGGCATTGCGTTCGCTGGGCGCCGAGGTGGTCGTCGGTGACCTGGCGCAGCGCGCAGACGTGGTGCGGGCCCTCGACGGGGTCCGTCGGATGTTCTTCGCCAGGTGAACCCACGCAGAACTGTCCGCAACCGCGCGTGAAGGAGCCTTCGTGATCTCGAACCTCGATGTTCCCTGGGGCGTGGCCAGCGGTCAGGGCCTCGGCCTGCGGCGGGGCATCAGTGTGGGGCGGAACGGGATGGCGCGGTCGGCCGACCACGGGGCCGACGGCGCTCGGCACAGCCAGGCCAGGCGCAGCAACACGGCGTCGTAGTTGACGCGCCAGCCGGCGAAGTCGCGCCAGGCCTGGTTCCGGTCCCCGCGCAACGGCACCCCGGCATTCGTCAGGCGCTGGCACACGGCGTCGTATTCCGCTCGGTCGATGGAAATCGGGTCATCCGGATCGGGGTCGGGGGCGTATGGCAAGCCGAAGAAGTCACCGATCCGTCGCAACGCGACGTATCCGGAACGGATGCACATCTCAGCAGCGGGTTGACGCGAAATGTCCACTGTCGATTCGATGAGTGCCGCGGTGTCCAGCACCGCACCGGCCGCGGTGACCCACGAACGATCCGGGTGGGGCGAGCGGAAGTACACCAGCCCCGGCGACGAGGTGTGCGTCTCCTCGATGTCGGCGAACCAGCGGGCCCAGTCCCGCCAGAACCAGTCGAGATCATCCAGACCGCCGATGCGTGCCAACCGCTCCAGCAGCGCGGCCGACCACGCCGGCGTGCCCGCCTGGGTCTCCAGGGCGGTCACCATCACCTCACGCCGCGAGAACGAGCCGTAGATCGAGGGCAGGTACGAGATCAGCAGTGCCAGCAGCCCGAGCCCCAACGCGGCCTCGGAAATCACCAGCACCGCCGTCACCGCATCGACCGGCGCGCTGAACCCCAGGGTCAACAGCGACGATCCGCTCTCGAAGAACGCAGCCCACCAGCCCCGAACACCCACCGCCCAGAACATCGCGGTGTACCCGGCGAGCACGAGAACCAGCCACACCACGGGCAGCGTCAGCAGCGCCAACGGCGCATACAGCGCTCGCACCCGATCCTGCCTGCGGTAATCACCGCCGCCGGCGAACACGGAAAACACTGCACCCACGCCCAGGAACACCCAACGCGTGATCCGAACCGGCGTGGCCCGCGGCACCACCACGGTCTTCACCGCCGACAACAGAGTCACGACCACGCAGACCGCGCCCACCAGACCCACGAGCACAGCGACGACAACCTCCACGCACCACACCCCTACGGCCGAAAACGTCCTCGGCACACGCACTGCAGCTGTCGCTCGGACCGTCTTGTGCTGGCGGTAGAACGAAATGGTGCCGGTGCGCTCCGTTCCTCCTTCCAGGATTACTTGCACGTCCAAGGTGGCTTGCCCTCCCCGGCCCCGTGGTTTGCGGCCAGGTCGCAGAAGATTCAGATATCCGTCGGCGGCAGAATGGGCAACAGCTTGTCGAGGGTGATGGGGAAATCACGCACGCGTGCCCCGGTGGCGTTGAACACCGCGTTCGCCACCGCTGCACCGGCTCCGCAGATGCCCAGCTCCCCGAGGCCCTTTGCGCCGAGGACGTTGGCCTTGTCGTCGAACCCGTCGAGCACGACGGCGTCGATCTCGGGGACGTCGGCGTGGACGGGCACCAGGTAGTGCGCGAGATCCCGGGTGACGAAGGCGCCGGACCGCGTGTCGACGACGCCCTGTTCCTCCAAAGCGGCTCCCACTCCCCAGATCATGCCGCCGATCAGCTGTGAGCGCGCTGTCTTGGCGTTGAGGACACGACCCACGGAGAACACGCCCAGCATCCGCCGGAGACGGATTTCGGCGGTGTCGACGTCGACGCGGACTTCAGCGAAGTGCGCCCCGCACGTGTGGATCGAGTAGCTGGCGTAGTTCGGATCCTCCATCATCCAGACGGTCGAGCCTTCCGCTTCCACGCCGTCGGGCTGGATGCGCGCGACGATCTCGCTCAGCGCCTCGGACCGGTGACCGATGTGCACGTTGCCACCGGAGAACTGCGCGCCTGCCGGATCCAGGCCGTGCAGCGGCGAGCTCGCGTCGCTGGTAGCCGCGATCAACAGCTTCTCGCGGAGGGCCTCGACCGCGCGGTGCACGGCGGTGCTCGAATTGGCCGCGCCCCACGAGCCTCCGGAACCCACGCTCGCCGGGAACTCGGAACGCCCGAGCTCCACGCGTACGCGCTCGAGCGGCAGCCCGAGCTCGTCGGCCGCTACCTGGCTGAGGATCGTGTAGGTACCGGTGCCGATGTCGGTCATGTCCGACTGGACGACCGCGGTCCCGTCCACGTTCAGTCGGACGCGCGCAGCAGCCGGTCCCTGGAAGTGCCCGCGAATGGCGGCGGACACGCCGTAGCCGACCAGCCATCGCCCCTCCCGCAGGCTTGCCGGCTTTGCCGGGCGGCGCTCCCAGTCGAACCTGCGGGCTCCTTCGCGCAGGCAGTCGACGAGGTGCCGGTCGCTGAACGGCACGCCACGCTCCGGGTCGCGTTCGGGCTCGTTGCGGATCCGCAGCTCGACCGGATCCATTCCGACCGCGTCGGCCAGCTCGTCCATCGCCGACTCGACCGCCAGCAGGCCTGGCGCCTCGCCCGGTGCTCGGACGTCTTCTCCCCGCGGCAGGTCCAGTGGCACCAGCCGGGTGCGTGTCAACCGGTGGGGCGCGGCGTAGAGGCTGCGAGTCGTGGTGGCGGTCGGCTCGGCGTACTCGATGTGCCGGTTCGTGTGCATCGTGACTTCGTGGCCGAGCGCGACCAGCCGCCCGTCCTGATCAGCGCCGAGGCGAACCCGCTGGCTCGATGTGGGGCGCAGGCCGGTGAGGTGGAAGGTCTGCTGCCGGGTCTGCGCGACCTTGACCGGCTGGCTCAGCGCGCGGGCGGCGAAGGCCGCGAGCATCGCTTCGGCATGAACACGCAGCTTGGAGCCGAAACCGCCGCCGACGTACGGGGTGACGATGTGGATCCGTTCTCCGTCGGCCTGGAGCGTGGCGGCGATCGAGGCACGAGCCGCATCGACGATCTGGGTGGCGACGTAGACGGTCAGATCGTCGCCCTCTGGGACCGCGAGGCACGCGGGCGGTTCCATCGCCTGCGAGAGCTCGTACGGTGTCGTGTAACGCTGGTCGACTTTGATCGCGGCGGCGTCGAACCCGGCCTCGAAGTCGCCTATCGCGGTATCGGGGCGCAGACCCGCGATGAGCTGTTCCGGCGCGTATTCCTGATCCTGGTGAGCGGAGAAGTCGTAATGTCCCGGCTCCGCTGCGTATTCGACGTCGACGAGGTGGGCCGCCGCGCGTGCCTGCTCGAAGGTCGTGGCGACGAGGAGTGCCACGGGCTCGCCGTAGTGGTGGATGTCGGGACTGCTCAGCGTCGGGAGGGCGCGCCAGTACTCGAAGGGGATGGATTCATCGCGGGCACCTTGCGGCGGGGCATCGAGATGGGTCATCACCATGTGCACTCCGGGCGCGCGCTCAGCCCGGGAGGTGTCGATCCGCGTGACGCGGCCCTTGCCGATCGTCGCGCCGACGATGTACCCGTAGAGCGGTTGGCCGGCGTCCCACTGCTCGTACGCGTAGGGGGCTCGGCCCCCGACCTTCAACGGACCGTCGACGCGGTTGGGGGATCGCCCGATCATCACGGCCTCCTCAACTCGCCTCAGTCGCTCGCAAAAGCGTGCTGCAGAGCGCGCGTTTGGCAAGCTCGATCTTGAAGTCGTTGTCGCCCTGCCCCGCGGCACCCCGCATCGCCGCCTCGGCGGCGGCGCGATACGTGGCCATGGTGGCGGGTTCGCCCAGCAGCGCGGCCTCCGCCTCGACGGAACGCCAGGGCTTGTGCGCTACGCCGCCGAACACGACCCGCGCCGCATTGATCGTTCCCCCATCAGTCGAGACGATGACCGCCACGGAGACCAGCGCGAACTCGTAGGAGGCGCGGTCGCGCACCTTGCGGTAGAGCTGCCAGCCCTGCGGGGGCGGGGGCAGGACCACTCCGGTGATCATCTCGCCCGGCCGCAAAACGGTCTCGATGTGCGGCGTATCGCCCGGTAGGAGGTGGAAGTCGGCGATGGTGACGCGGCGTGCAGACCCTTCGGCGCCGAGCAGCTCGATCTGCGCCTCCAGCGCCGCCATAGCGACGGCCATATCGGAAGGGTGAGTAGCGATGCAGGCGTCGCTAGCGCCGAGGATCGCGTGTATGCGGTTGTACCCGCCGATCGCCGAGCAGCCGGAACCGGGATCCCGCTTGTTGCACCCTGCCGCCGTGTCGTAGAAGTACGGGCATCGAGTGCGCTGCAGGATGTTGCCGCCGACGGACGCCTTGTTGCGCAACTGCCCCGAAGCACCCGCGACCAGTGCCTGGCACAGGACCGGGTACCGGTCGCGCACCCGGGTGTCCGCAGCGACCTCGGAATTCGACGTCTGGGCGCCGATGCGCAATCCGCCGTCGGGCAACTCCTCGATGTCCTTCAAGGGCAGACGGCTGATGTCCACCAGGTGGCTCGGGTGTTCGACGTCGAGCTTCATCAGATCGAGCAGGTTCGTGCCGCCGCTGATGAACTTCGCGCCGGGCCGGGACGCTGCGGCGACCGCGGCGCGCGCGTCCGTCGCCCGCTCGTAGGTGAAAGGCCTCATTCCAGGCCTCCCTCGGCGACATCGCGGATAGCGGCCACGATGTTCGGATAGGCGGCGCACCGGCAGATGTTGCCGCTCATCCGCTCGCGGATCTCCTCGTCGGTCAACGCGATCTGCGGGGATGCCACGTCATCGGTGGCGTGGCTGGGCCAACCCGCCCGCACCTCGGTGAGCATGCCGACAGCCGAACAGATCTGGCCCGGCGTGCAATAGCCGCACTGGAAGCCGTCGCGCTCGACGAAGGCGGCTTGCACGGGGTGCAGGGCTTCGGGCGAGCCCAGACCTTCGATCGTCACGATCTCGTCGCCTTCGTGCATGACGGCGAGTGCCAGGCAGGAGTTGATGCGCAGACCGTTGACCAGCACCGTACAGGCCCCGCACTGCCCGTGGTCACAACCCTTCTTCGTCCCGGCCAAGCGCAGATGTTCGCGCAGTGCGTCGAGCAGCGACGTACGCGGATCCACCTCGAGGCGATGCGCACGGCCGTTGACGTCCAACGTGATCGTCGAGAGCGGGGATGCCTCGTGCCCTCGCTCCACAGCGGTCGATGTGACGCCGACCGAGTCGGAAGACGACCGGTGGACGTCGGTACCTGACTCACCCATCACAGCCCTTCCTCTCGCGCCTGAACGTCTGCGAGGACATGCTCACTCGGCTACCCGCCGTCAGAATCGCCTGAACTTGTCCGCAGCGGCCGAGACAGGGACTTAAGTCCGTTGGGGCCGGGTTTCGTGATCGTCAGCCCTGCGGTTGGTCATTTCAGGAAGGCGAGTAGCCGGTTCAGCACGTCCCTGGGTTGTTCCTCGGCGATCCAGTGGCCGGAATCGGCGATGACCGCGCTGGTGACGTCAGAGGCGACGCGGCGGGCATGTTCTCCGACCAGTTCGCCGAGCAGGTACTGCCCGCCGAGAGCCAGCACTGGCATCGGCAAGGGGCCGTGCTGGCGGTAGCGTTCGACGTCGGCGATATCGGTGGGGAAGGCTCGGAAGTATTCGAAACTGGCGCGCAACCGCGCCGGGTCGCGCAGTGCCTGGGCGTAGACCTCGATGTCTTGGGAGGAGATCGATTCGGGGTGGTGGGCGATCAGGTCCACGAAGTTCCGGATCCAGGGGGTTTCCTTGCCGCTGATCACCGACTCGGGAAGCCCGTTGGTTACCGAGAAGAAACCGAAGTTCCACAAGCCCGGCCCCTGTGCGGTGAGTGCGGGCGAGCCGTACATGAAATCCGCCATCGGCAGCGGCGCTTCACTGAGTACCAGCCGGAAAACGCTCTGCGGATGCTGGGCGGCGTAGGCGTAGGCCACCATGGTGCCGATGTCGTGGCCGACCAGGCGGACGTCCTCGGCTGGACCGAGATGCTCGAGAACGCCGTGTACGTCAGCCGCCAGAGTGGTCTTGTCATAGCCCTCCGCGGGGGCCTGGGACTGGCCCGCCCCACGTAGATCCAGCGCGACGACCGTGAAGTGCTCGGCGAGCCCAGGTGCGATAGCGCGCCACTCGTACCAGTTCTGCGGATAGCCGTGCAGCAGCATCACCACCGGCCCCGAACCCCCACGCACGTAGTGCAACCGCAGCCCGCGGATCGTGGCGAATTCCGATGTGAAACCGATCGGCGCACCGGCCTGGGTCATCACGAACACCCCCGCAGCTGAGCCGCGATGCGGCCCGTGGCCGCGAGCGGTCGCAGAACCAGACTCCCACCCCGCCCCGACCGACACCCGGGTCTTTCGTTCTTTGCTGGCCACCGAAGCCAGCGCAACCGTTGCTCGTGCACGCGTTCAGCACCGGAGACCCGAGAATCCCTCTCCAGATGTCAGCTGCCCGATGTTCGAACGGGCCGCGATGGGTGACCCAATGCCCTGGAGAGCCGGGCCGGCCTGGTGGAACGTGGCGTGGTGTTGAGACATCCGGACGTGCGCGGGAAGCGACGAGCTGGCAACGCTGCCCGCGCCGTCCCACGAACGGTGAAGGAAGACACCGGATGGGCACCATCACCACCTCCGACGGAGTGGAGATCTACTACAAGGACTGGGGATCGGGGCAGCCGATCGTCTTCAGCCACGGATGGCCGCTCTCGGCTGACGACTGGGACGGTCAGATGTTCTTCTTCCTCCAACACGGCTTTCGGGTCATCGCCCACGACCGGCGTGGCCACGGCCGATCCGGCCGGCCGGTCGACGGCCACGACATGGACCACTACGCCGACGACTTGGCGGCGCTGACCGCGCAGCTGAATCTCACCGGTGCCATTCACGTCGGGCACTCCACCGGCGGTGGCGAAGTGGTCCGCTACCTGGCCCGGCACGGCGAAAGCCGGGTGGCCAAGGCCGCGATCATCAGCGCGGTACCACCGCTGATGGTCCAGACCGAGAGCAATCCGGGTGGCCTCCCCAAGGAAGTCTTCGACGGGTTCCAGGCGCAACTCGCGGCCAATCGCGCCCGCTTCTACCGCGAACTGGCGGAAGGTCCCTTCTACGGCTTCAACCGACCCGGCGCTGAATCGTCCGAGGCCATCATCCAGAACTGGTGGCGCCAAGGGATGATGGGCGACGCGAAGGGGCACTACGACGGCATCGTCGCCTTCTCGCAGACCGACTTCACCGAAGACCTGAAGAAGATCTCCGTGCGGGTCCTGGTGATGCACGGCGACGACGACCAGATCGTGCCCTACGCCGACTCCGCACCCCGGTCCGCGAAGCTGCTGAAGAACGCGACGCTGCAGACCTACCCGGGCTTCCCGCACGGCATGCCCACCACACAAGCGGAGACGATCAACGCCGACCTCCTGGCGTTCCTCAGCGCATGACCGCAAGAGCGCACCTCGTTCATCAGGGAGGTCTTTCATGTCGGACGTCGAGTCGACCGCCGGGCAGAAGCCACGATCGAACGCGTGGCAGTCGGCGATCACGGTGTTGCAGGAGGCGGAGCCTCACTTCATCCCGTCGGGTGCGCACGCGATGACCGTCGTCGTCGAGTTCCCACCCGGAGACCCCGGCACCCCTCCGCATCGGCATTCCGGACCGGCCTTCGGCTACGTGCTGGACGGCGAGATGGTGTTCGAGCTCGAGGGTGAGCCAGCGCGTGTGGTCCGGGCCGGTGAGACGTTCTGGGAGCCGGGTGGCGACGTCATCCACTACCAGGACGGCAACAACCGCGACGACATCCCGGTGCGCTTCACCGTCACCATGCTGTGCGAGCCGGGAAAACCGATGCTCACCTTGGTGGACGAGGAAGAGCTGGTCCAGCGAAAGAACCGCCGGGCCCCGCACGCAGACTGACCGCGAGCTCAGCCGCACCGCACCCAGCCGACCAATGCGCCAACCGTGCCTCATCCCATTGCGCTGTCTGAAGCACCGAGCGGGCGTTCCGGTGGTAGAGCACGTGGTCTGACCGGAAACTGGTCGGCACGTTCCAGCCTCAGTGAGCGGGAAGGCGCATCAGCAGAAGCGTCGGAAGAAGGCGGGTAAATCAATGAGCCAGCAGGAACCGAGTTTCGAACACGACATCCGTCCCCTGTTTCGGTCAGAGGACATCGAGGCGATGTCGGGGCTGTTCGACCTCTCTTCCTACCAGGACGTGCGCTCCAACGCCGATAAAATCTACGAAGAACTCTCGGACGGCAGTATGCCCTGCGACGAAGCCTGGCCTGCCGAACGCGTGCAGCTATTCGAGAGCTGGATCAACACAGGCTATCTGCGCTGAAATCCGCCACCCCTCATCGCGGTCCGGCGGAAGGTGGGATCAGGCGCCCGTTTCGCGGATGAGGATTGATGACCTCGTCGTCGGGGTAATAGGGACGCGCTGATGAGAAGTGCCGCTGTCGGCTGAGTCGAGCTTTGCTACGACGGAACCGGCCAAGGGCCGAGGGTCATGCTGCTGCACTTGGCCGGGCGATCGGGTCGACTATCGCGCGTGACTCGGGATCGCAGATGCGGCGTGACCGCAGTACGGTCTTCTCATGTCTGCGGACCTCGTTGGGCGACCGCGACGCCTTCCGCGAGCAAGACCAAATCGCAGAACCGGTCATGAAGTCCCGAGACGCACGGGAAGGGGCCCGCGCCTTCGCGGATAACGCCGCCCTCACTGGCAAGGCCACTGACGCAGGGCGACCGGTGGGAGGACACGGTGACGAAGGATCCCACTGCCGAGCCTGCAAATGGCGACAACAAGCAGCCGGCGGGACAGCCGGGACGCCAGCTCGGCCCGCGCTCGCCCTTCATCACAGGCATGAAAGCGGCCGCTGGCGTGGCAGTCACCTTCGGCGTCGTCCAGCTGATCATTGCTGCGCGGCAAGTGCTGATCCTCATCGGCCTAGCCTTCTTCCTGGCGATGAGCCTGGAACCAACGGTGTCGTGGTTGGTACGGCACAAGCTGCCGAGATGGACCGCGGTGCTAGCCGTGCTGGTCGTTGCTCTGGGCGCCGTCGCCGGATTCCTCGCGGCGGCTATCCCGCCCCTGACCACTCAAGCAGGCCAATTCGCCGTGCAGGTGCCGGGATATCTGAGCAGCCTGCAAGACCCGCGGTCCACGCTCGGGCGACTCAATGCCCAGTTCGAGGTCCAACAGCGCGTGCAGCAGTTGCTCAGCGGACAAAGCGCAACGCTGGCGCAAGGACTGCTCGGGGCCGGACAGCTGCTGTTCGGCGCGATCTCCGGATCCGTCGTGGTCACGGTTCTCGTGGTGTACTTCCTGGCAGCGATGCCGCGCATCCAGCGGACGCTGTACCAACTGGTGCCGGCGCAGCGGCGGCCCCGCGCCACCCGGATCGGCAACGAAATCTTCGACCAGACCGGCGGGTATCTGCTCGGCAACCTGATCACTTCGCTGATAGCAGGGACGACGGCCTTCATCTGGCTCGTGATCTTCGGCGTACCGTTCCCGCTGTTGCTGGCGATGCTCGTCGCGCTCCTGGACCTGCTGCCAGTAGTCGGCCCCATCACCGCCGGTGCGATCGTCTCGTTGGTCTCCCTGACCGTGTCGTTGCCGGTCGCATTGGCCACCGCGGGCTTCCTCATCGTCTACCGAGTCATCGAGGACTACCTCCTCGTGCCGAAGATCATCGGCCGGGCCGTGCAAGTGCCTGCCGCGGCCACCGTCGTCGCCGTCCTGCTCGGGGCCGCACTACTGGGATTCATCGGGGCATTGATCGCCATCCCCATAGCCGCAGTAATCAGGCTTCTCCTGCGCGAGTTCGTGCAGCCACGCCTGGACAGCGCGTGACAGTCCAGCCCACAGCCACCACTCCGGGTCGGACGCCAGAGGAACGACCAAACGCCCGTGGTCGCCACGCCGGTAAGCGCCGGCGAGTGCACGCCGTGGATCCAAGCGGCAGGTGGAACGATAACTTCGGCGCAGTGCCGACTGTCGTGGAGCAGTTTGTTGGCGGACCTCCGTGACAGACGAGCTTCAGCTGCTCTACTGACACACCTCATCGACTACTCAGAGCGACCGATTCAGTTGCATACCGTGTTAGAGGCGAAAGTCCTCTGTTGGGAGCAATTTTGAGTCATACGGTTGCAATTGCATCAACTCGCAGAGCAGTCGGGGCTCTGGCCACCCGATTCGGACTGAAAGATCGCGCGCTCTCGGAAGATGCGGGTGTTGTCCCTCGCGCAACACGATTGAACCGAAGATCCGAATAAAGTTGCTGAACCCACTGGAACGATGAGGGATCACGATGAAGATCAGC
>NZ_JBEOVY010000057.1:0-28227 GCF_040295745.1 Saccharopolyspora sp. NPDC002686 | reverse complement strand
CATCGCCTCCCGTGCGGACCGAGTTGCGCCGCATCATGGGAAGCCGCTGTTTCAATTGAAACTGTAAAACCCAGGCACGGCGGATCGCAGTTTCAATTGAAACTGTGGTCCTCGTGGGGGTCAGTTGGTGGTGACTCGGAGGATCTTGTCGTCTTCGCCGTTGGACGTCGAGAGGTAGAGGGCGCCGTCGGGGCCTTGGCGGGCTGCTCGGAGGCGGCCGAAGGTTCCGTTCAGCTCCGGTGGGATCAGCACTTCGCGGACCGCGCCGTCGGGGGCGGTGCGGAGCAGGAGGAGCTTGCTGCCGCGGAGGGTCGCGACGGCCAGCACGCCGTCGAGGCGCCCCCACTGCGGGCCGGTCAGGAATGTTGCGCCGCTCGGGGCCAGGCGCTCGTCGCCGGAGGACCACACCGCCCTGATCGCGTCCGGGAAGCGGTGCAGGTTCGTCATCGGCACCGATTCGTCGTAGCCGCTGGTGGTGCCGCCCTGCGACGGGTTCCAGCCGTAGTTCCCGCCCGGCCGCAGCAGGTTGACCTCGTCGTCGTAGGCCGGGCCGTGCTCGGCGATGAACACCTGCCCGTCGGGGCGCGGCGCGACGCCCTGCACGTTGCGGTGCCCGAACGTCCAGATCAGCCGCTCGCGGGGGTCGGGCGAGCTGATGAACGGGTTGTCCGGCAGCGGCGCACCGGTGTCGATGTTCAGCCGCAGCACCTTGCCGCCCAGCGACGTGCGGTCCTGCGGTACGTCGGGGCGGGCGGAGTCGCCGGTGCCCACCAGCAGCGCGCCGTCCGCGGCGAGCGCGAGGCGGCAGCCGGAGTGCCGACCGCTGGGGTTCAGCGGGAGCCCGGTGAGCAGGTCGCCGACGCGGTCCGCGCGCGAGCCGTCCTCGGAGAGCCGCCAGGTGCCCACCCGGACGTCCACCGCCTTGCCGCCGACCTGGTGGGTCTGGCAGGTGAGGAAGCGCCGGTCGGCCGCGAAGTCCGGGTGCACCAGCAGGCCCAGCAGGCCGCCTTCGCCCTTGACCAGCAGGTCGCCGAAGTCGGCTCGGACCGGGTGCACCAGGGCGCCGGGGCGGTGGTCGGCGAGCAGCGCCAGTCGGCCGGGACGTTGGTCGACCAGGGCCGTGCCGTCCGGCAGGAAGCCGATGTCCCAGGGATCTTGCAGGCCGCTGGCGATCACCTCGACGTGCAGCTGCGCACCGGGTTCCGGTGGTGCGGTGCTGGCCGGGGCCGGGCGGCCCGTGCTGTTCCCGCCGCAGCCCGCGAGCGCGAGGAGCAGGACCAACGCGGCGAATCGGCGCAGGAGCACCCGGCCAGTGTGACACCGGGCACCGAACTGGGGCGTGCGTCGGGCCGTCGTGTTCGTGTCGGGGCCGAGTCGTAGTCTGGGACTCCTCGCCCCGTCCGGCGTGGCGTTCGTCCCGGGCAGGGGTGTGCCCGCATTTCGCGATCTCTGCTGCGAGGTAGCTCCATGAGCCAGGCCGGTCCCCTGTGCGGACTGCTCCAAACCGTGCTGCGCGATCCCGCTTTCCAGCAGGTCGTCGGGGCAGCGGGCCGACCACGCCTGGTGCTGGAAGGCCCGGTCGCGGCGCGCTCGCTGGCCGCCGCGTCGCTGGCCGCCGAGGACGGCGCCGCGCGCCCGGTGCTGCTGGTCACCGCCACCGGCCGCGAGGCCGAAGAAGCCGCCGCCGCGGTCTCCGACCTGCTCGGGGCGGGCGGTGTCGCGGTGTTCCCGTCGTGGGAAACCCTGCCGCACGAACGACTTTCCCCGCGCGCGGACACCGTCGGCCGGCGGCTGGCCGTGCTGCGCCGCCTCGCGCACCCCGAAGAGCACGCGGACGGTCCGATCCGCGTGCTGGTGACCACCGTGCGCAGCCTGATCCAGCCGATCGCGCCGGGACTGGGGGAGCTGCGCCCGGTGCGGCTGTCGGTCGGCGTCGAGCACGACTTCGAGGACCTGGTCGCGCAGCTGGCCGCGCTGGCCTACGACCGGGTCGACATGGTGGAGAAGCGCGGCGAGTTCGCGGTGCGCGGTGGCATCGTCGACGTGTTCCCGCCGACCGAGGAGCACCCGCTGCGGGTGGAGTTCTGGGGCGACGAGGTCACCGAGATCCGCCCGTTCGCGGTCGCCGACCAGCGCTCGCTGCCGGAGGCGCAGGACACCGAGCTGTTCGCCCCGGCCTGCCGGGAGCTGCTGATCAACGACCAGGTCGCGGAGCGGGCCGGCAAGCTCGCCGAGCAGCACCAGGCCGACGGCCACCTCGCCGAGATGCTCGGCAAGATCGCCGGCGGCGCCCCGGTCGAGGGCATGGAGGCCCTGATCCCGGCCCTGTGCGAAGGCGAGATGCAGCTGCTGACGGATCTGCTGCCGAGCGGCGCGCACGTGCTGCTGGCCGATCCGGAGAAGATCCACGCCCGCGCCGCGGACCTGGTGCGCACCGGTCAGGAGTTCCTCGAGGCGTCCTGGATGGTCGCCGCGGACGGCGGCAAGGCGCCGATCGACCTGGGCGCGTCGGCCTACCGAAGCCTGGCCGAGGTCGCCGAGCACACCGTGTCCGCCGGCCTGCCCTGGTGGCCGCTGACTCAGCTGACCAGCGAAGAGGGTGAGGACGACGACGAGGTCATCCGCCTGGTCCTCAAGCAGGTCGACGCCTACCGCGGCGAGATCGAGCGGGCCTTCGCCGACCTGCGCGCGCACACCGCGTCGGGCGGGGCGGCGCTGCTGGTGGTGGCCGGTGCGGGCACCGCGCAGCGAGCGGTGCAGCAGCTGCGCGAGGCCGAGCTGCCCGCGCGGCTGGCCGAGGACGGGTTGGCCGACGAGCCCGAGGCCGGGGTCGTGACGGTGGTGCGCGGCGGTCTCGAGGACGGCTTCGCCGCGCCCGGCATCTCGCTGGTGGTGCTCACCGAAGCGGACCTGACCGGCGGTCGCGGCGGGACGTCCACCCGGGACATGCGGCGGATGCCGTCGCGGCGGCGCAACGCGGTCGACCCGCTGGCGCTCAAGACCGGCGACTTCGTGGTGCACGAGCAGCACGGCATCGGCAAGTACGTGGAGATGGTGCAGCGCACCGTCGGCGGCGCCACCCGCGAGTACCTGGTGCTGGAGTACGCGTCGAGCAAGCGCGGTCAGCCCGGCGACCGGCTGTTCGTGCCGACCGATCAGCTCGACGAGGTCAGCCGCTACGTCGGCGGCGAGACCCCGACGTTGAACAAGCTCGGCGGCTCGGACTGGAAGAACACCAAGGCCAAGGCCCGCAAGGCGGTCAAGGAGATCGCCGCGGAGCTGGTGCAGCTCTACGCCGCCCGCCAGTCCTCGCCGGGGCACGCCTTCGGCGCGGACACCCCGTGGCAGCGGGAGCTGGAGGACGCCTTCCCCTACACCGAGACCGGCGACCAGCTGGCCGCCATCGACGAGGTCAAGGCGGACATGCAGCGCGCGGTCCCGATGGACCGGGTGATCTGCGGCGACGTCGGCTACGGCAAGACCGAGATCGCGGTGCGCGCGGCGTTCAAGGCGGTGCAGGACGGCAAGCAGGTCGCCGTGCTGGTGCCGACCACGCTGCTCGCCCAGCAGCACCTGAACACCTTCACCGACCGGATGCGCTCGTTCCCGGTGAACATCAAGGGCCTGTCCCGGTTCACCGATCCGATGGAGTCCGAGCAGACGATCAAGGGCCTGGCCGACGGCGAGGTCGACATCGTGATCGGCACGCACCGGCTGCTGCAGACCGGCATCCGCTACAAGGACCTGGGCCTGGTGATCGTCGACGAGGAGCAGCGCTTCGGCGTCGAGCACAAGGAGCACATCAAGGCCCTGCGCACGCACGTGGACGTGCTGACCATGTCGGCGACACCGATCCCGCGGACGCTGGAGATGAGCATGGCGGGCATCCGCGAGATGTCGACCATCCTCACCCCGCCCGAGGAGCGGCACCCGATCCTGACCTACGTCGGCGCCTACGACCAGAAGCAGGTCGCCGCCGCGATCCGCCGCGAGCTGCTGCGCGACGGCCAGGTGTTCTTCGTGCACAACCGGGTGCACGACATCGAGAAGGTCGCGCGGCAGCTGCGCGAGCTGGTGCCGGAGGCGCGGATCGTCACCGCGCACGGGCAGATGAACGAGGACCGGCTGGAGAAGATCATCCAGGGCTTCTGGGAGCGCGAGCACGACGTGCTGGTGTGCACCACGATCGTCGAGACGGGCCTGGACATCTCCAACGCCAACACGCTGATCGTGGACCGCTCCGACCTGCTCGGCCTCGCCCAGCTGCACCAGCTGCGCGGTCGCGTCGGGCGTGCGCGGGAGCGGGGTTACGCCTACTTCCTGTACCCGCCGGAGAAGCCGCTGACCGACACCGCGCACGACCGCCTGGCGACCATCGCGCAGAACTCCGAGCTGGGCGCGGGCATGGCGGTGGCCATGAAGGACCTGGAGATCCGCGGCGCGGGCAACATCCTCGGCGCCGAGCAGTCCGGGCACATCGCGGGCGTGGGCTTCGACCTGTACGTGCGGCTGGTCGGCGAGGCCGTCGACGCCTTCCGCAAGCACGCCGGGGCCGAGCCCGGCGAGGTGGAGGAGGAGCTCACCGAGGTCCGGGTGGACCTGCCGGTCGACGCGCACATCCCGCACGACTACGTGCCGGGGGAGCGGCTGCGCCTGGAGGCGTACCGCAAGCTCGCTGCGGCGGTCGACGAGGACGCGCTGGACGCGGTGCGCGCGGAGCTGGTGGACCGGTACGGGCCGCTGCCCGAGCCGGTGGAGCGGCTGCTGAAGGTGGCGCGGTTCCGGCAGCTCTGCCGGGAGCAGGGCGTCCGCGAGGTGACGTTGCAGGGCACGTCGCTGCGGCTGGCGCCGCTGGAACTGCTGGACTCCAAGCAGGTCCGCCTCAAGCGCCTGTACCCGAAGGCGGTGTACAAGCCGGCGGTGCGCACGGTCTCGGTCCCGCGTCCGACGGAAGGTGCGGCCGGTGGCCGCATGGGGGCCCCGCCGCTCCGCGACGACGCCCTCCTGGACTGGTGCGCGAAGTTCCTCGCGGACCTCACCACGGCTCCGGCCCCCGTCGCCTGACCCCCCGTCACCCGGGGGGTGGTCGATTTCGCACGAAATTGACCACCATCGTCGGGTGTTGTGCGCCTGGTCTTGAGTTGCCGCCGGGTGCTGGTGGCGTGACCGTTGACCCGGCTCGTCATCGGTCACGAGGAGGCGCGGGATGGCCAGGAAGGGCTCTGAACGGGACGAAGCGCGCGCCCGCATTCCGCGGTCGCCGGAGGCCTTCACCGCCGTGCGCCGCACCGATGCGCTGGTCTTCGGGATCACCGCGCTCATCACGCTGGTCTTCGTCGGGTGGGGCGTGGCCTCCACCGAGTCGCTGGCGGTGGTGTCCAGCTCGCTGCTGTCCTGGCTGGTCACCAACATCGGCTGGGCCTTCGTGCTGGCTTCCACCGGGTTCGTGGTGTTCGCGCTGTGGCTGGCGTTCAGCCGCTACGGCGCGATCCCGCTCGGCCAGGACGACGAGCTGCCGGAGTTCCGCACGGTGTCGTGGATCGCGATGATGTTCAGCGCGGGCATGGGCATCGGGCTGATGTTCTTCGGTGTCGCCGAGCCGCTGGCGCACTTCGTGGAACCGCCGCCGGGCACCGTGGCGCCGCTCAGCGATGCGGCAGTGGAGACCGCGATGGCCACCTCGCTGTTCCACTGGACGCTGCACCCGTGGGCGATCTACGCCGTGGTCGGCCTGGCGATCGCCTACGGCAGCTTCCGCCGCGGCCGGAAGCAGCTGATCAGCGCGGTGTTCACGTCGTTGATCGGCAAGCGGGGCGCTGAGGGGCCGGTCGGCAAGCTGATCGACATCCTGGCCCTGTTCGCGACGCTGTTCGGGTCGGCCGCTTCGCTCGGGCTGGGCACGCTGCAGATCCGCAGCGGCATGCAGGCGGCAGGCTGGATCGGCGCGGTCGGCAACACCGTGCTGGTGCTGATCATCGTGGTGCTGACGATCTGCTTCATCGCCTCGGCGGTGTCGGGCGTGGCCAAGGGCATCCAGTGGCTGTCCAACATCAACATGGTGCTGGCGGCGCTGCTGGCGATCTTCGTCTTCGTGGTCGGCCCGACGGTCTTCATCCTCGACCTGCTGCCCACGTCGGTCGGCGTCTACCTGCGCGACTTCGGGTCGATGGCCTCGCGAGCAGGCGCCACCGGCGGCGCGGCGATGAACGACTGGCTGTCCAGCTGGACGATCTTCTACTGGGCGTGGTGGATCTCCTGGACGCCGTTCGTCGGCATGTTCATCGCCCGGATCAGCCGCGGTCGCACCATCCGCCAGTTCGTCGGTGGCGTGATCCTGGTGCCGAGCGTGGTGAGCCTGGTGTGGTTCGCGATCTTCGGCGGCAGCTCGATCTCCGTGCAGCAGAGCGGCGTGGACGTCTACCGCAGCGGCGGCGAGGAAGCCCAGACGTTCCGGGTGCTGGAGACGTTGCCGCTGGCGTCGATCACCACGGTGCTGGTGATGGTCCTGGTGGCGATCTTCTTCGTCTCCGGTGCGGACGCGGCCTCGGTCGTCATGGGCACCCTGTCGCAGCACGGTTCCATCGAGCCGCAGCGCTGGATCGTCGTGTTCTGGGGTGCCGCGACGGGCGCGGTGGCCGCGATCATGCTCATCGTCGGAGGCGAGAACGCCCTCAGCGGCATCCAGAACCTGACGTTCCTGGCCTCGGCCCCGTTCGCGGTGGTGATGATCCTGCTCTGCGTGGCCCTGATGAAGGACCTCCGCGAAGACCCCCTGATGCAGAGAGGCCTCAAGGGCGCCCAAGTCCTGGAACAAGCGGTCATAGCCGGAACCGAACGCCACGGCGCCGAATTCCAGCTCGAAGTAGGCCCGGTCGAAGAAGAAGACTGAAGGGCACCCCCCGGTCGAAGGTGCCCTTCTGGGGTCAGTCTTCGACTGTGATGGCTCCGGAGGGGCACATCGCTGCTGCTTGGCGGACTGCTTCGGCGTGTTCTTCGGCTGGTTCGGGGTTGAGGAGGACGACGATCCCGTCCTCGTCCCGCTGGTCGAAGACCTGCTCGACGGTCAGGACGCACTGGCCCGCGCCGATGCACTTGTCCTGGTCGGCTGTCACCTTCATGTCTTTCTCCTCGAGTGGGGTTCTACCAGGTCACCGGGAGTTCCGAGACTCCTCCGGTGATGGTGGGGCGGACCGGCAGCTCGTCGGCGTCCTTCGCCAGGCGCAGGCCGGGCAGGCGCCGGGCGAGGGTGGCGAAGACTATCCGGAGCTCGGTGCGGGCGAGGCTGGCGCCGATGCAGAAGTGCGCGCCGTGGCCGAAGCCGAGGTGGGTGCGCTCGGCGCGGTCCGGGTCGAAGGTTTCGGCGTCGGCGTAGGCGGATTCGTCGCGGTTGGCGGAGTTGACCGACAGGATCACCGCGTCCCCGGTGCGGATCGTGGTGCCGCCGACCTCGACGTCGGTGTGCGCGTAGCGCAGCAGTCCGAGGTCTCCGGGGGCGCCCAGCCGCATGATCTCCTCGACGGTGGCGTCGACCCGGCCGTCGGGGTCGGCGGTCAGCGCGGTCCAGTGCTCCGGGCGGGTCATCAGGAACAGCACGCCCAGGCCGATGCGGTTGACCGTGGTCTCGTGCCCGGCGAAGAGCAGTCCGACGCAGAGCCGGACCATCTCGGCGTAGTCGAACGCCTCGTCGGCGCTCTGCGCGCGCACGAGGTCGGAGATCACGTCCTCGCCCAGCTGCCCGCGCTTGGACTCGGCGAGCCCGGCCATGTAGCGGCTGAACTCCTCGCGCGCTCGGTGCGCCTCACCGCCCTCGGACGGGCTGGCCATCCGCTCGGACAGCGCGTGGAAGAGCTCGCGGTCGCTCTCGGGCACGCCGAGCAGCTGGCAGATGACCGCGACCGGCAGCGGGAACGCCAGCCCGGTGTGCAGGTCGACGACGTCCGAGGACTCGCGCTCGGCGATCAGCTGGTCGACGTAGCCGTCGACGAGGTCCTGGACGTGCTGGGAGAGCATCCGCATCCGCTTGGCGGAGAACGCCGGGGTGAGCAGTCGGCGCATCCGCTTGTGGTCGGCCTCTTCGGATTCGTAGGTGCCGGTGGGGCCGTCCTGCACGGCGGCCGTGGTGATGCGCGAGGCCCGCTCCGGCTCGGGGTGGGAGCGCCCGAGGCGCTTGTCGCCGAGCAGTTCGCGGACCTCGTCGTAGCGCGTGACCAGCCACGCCGGGTCGCCCGCTGGCGTGGTGACCGGGGTGACCGGCGCTTCGCGGCGCAGCACCTCGTACAGCGGGGCCAGGTCGAGCACGTTCGGCCTGTCGAAGGGCAGCTGCAGGCGTTCGGCAGCAACGCTCATGGGTCTCCTCCAGCTTTATTTATTGGCGCTCACTGTCAATAATGTTTGGGTCGGTTAAGGTGTGTCAACGCCAGTCCGCCGATGGAGGTGCCGATGGTCGAGCGGACCGCCCGCCGCGGACGCCCCCCGGTGAGCGACGAGCAGCGCCGGCAGCAGCGGCTCGAGATCTCGCGCCACGCGGTCCGGCTGTTCCGGGAGCAGGGCGTGGCGGCGACGTCGGGCGAGCAGATCGCGAAGGCCGCGGGGGTTTCCGAGCGCACGCTGTGGCGCTACTTCCGCAGCAAGGAGAGCTGCGTCGAACCGCTGCTGACCAAGACGATCGAGGCGTTCCAGCGGGTCCTGCGCAGCTGGCCGCCCGAGCTGGAACTCGCCGAGCACCTGCGCGCGGCCTACACGCTCGTGCCCGAGGAGTCCTGGTCCGAGGTCGAAGCGGTCCTGGCGGTCATCCGCATGACCCACGACGAACCGGCGTTGCGCGCGGCCTACCTCGTGCTGCGCGAGCGCGCCGAGCCGACGTTCGTCGAGGTCCTCGCCGAACGCCAGGGAGTTCGCAGCGATGCACTCGAGGTCCGGATGCAGGCGGCGGCGGTGAGCGCGGCCCTGCGGGAGGCGACCGACGAGCTGGTGGCGATCACGGCCGCCGGCGTCGACTCGGAAGTCCTGAACCGGCACCGGGAGCAGCTCGCCGACGCGCTCCACTTCATCACCCGCCCGCCCGGGTAGTCCACAGAGGACGTCCGGGTCCCGCGGCCGGAAATGTGCTGGAGATCAGTTCTGCTCCGGTTGGAACCTCGCGCGCTGTGCGGCGTCTTTACGGGAAAGCCCCGTACGCGAAAGGTGCGACCGAGATGTCCTTGCGCAGCAAGCTGATCCTGGCAGCCGGCACGATGGCGATGTCCGCGTTGGCGGTGACCGGGTGCTCGGCGGGCGCGCAGCCGGCCTCCCCGGCGCCCGCGACCGCCCCGCAGCAGGTGCAGTCCGTGCAGTCCGAGACTTCCTCGTCGGCCGAGACCTCTTCGTCGGAGAGCAGCTTCCAGGCGCCGGTCTCCACCGACAAGCCGGGCATGCGCGCGGGCGTGCACGGCAACGAAGAGCGCGTGGTGTTCGACTTCAGCGGCCTGTCGGGCGTCGACGGCGTCAAGGTGATGAACCACGAGCTCAACGAGACCTCCCCGGTCTGGGGCGGTTCCGGTGAACCGGTCGAGGGCATGACCGGCACGAAGTTCCTGCACATCTACGTCGAGGTGGCGGACCCGGAGCGCCGCACGGCCGAGCCGGCGACCTTCGGCCAGCCGCTGGCCAAGAGCGCGGTGGTGAACGACAACTCGCACGGCACCGGTGAGCTCACGATCGGCCTGTCCGAGGGCGTGGACTACGAGGTCCTGGTCGAGGGCGAGAAGGTCATCGTCAACATGTCCGCCGGCCCGCTCGGCCGCTGATCCCGAGCCCGTGAGTCTTTTGGGCTGTTATGGCGACTCGAAGGACTCACGGGTCATGACCTGCGGAACCGGGCCGATCGCCCATCGAGATCAACCGATGGGACTCCGGAAACCGCCTTCACCGGACGTTGATCTCGTGAGAAGGTGCGGGGTGTGAGCTTCCGCACGCGCCACGGGCGCCTCCTCGCTTCGATCGCCGCGGCCGGATTCCTGCTCGCCGGCTGCGGTTCCGGGCCGAGCCAGGTCGGGGCCGCCGCGATCGTCGGCGACACCCGCATCCCCGTTTCCGATGTGCAGTCCTGGTTCGACGAGCTGCTCGAGCGGCAGCCGGACATCAAGCCGCAGCTGAAGCAGCAGGGCTCGCTCGACGACCTCGGCCGCCAGCTGGCCTCGCAGCTGGTGCGGCAGGAGCTGGTCGAGGAGACCGCGCGCGACGAGCGGCTGACCGTCACCGATCAGCAGGTCGCGGAGCGCGTCGGCCAGCTGGGCGGTCCGCAGGCGGCGACCGAGGGCATGATCTACGGCCCGCGGGAAGCCGGCGAGATGGTCCGCACCCAGATGCTGACCGCGGAGCTCGGGCGCAAGTACATCGACCAGCTGTCGATCACCTTCGACCTGACCCAGGCGAGCACTCGCGGGGAGGCGGAGAAGAAGGCCCGGCAGATGGCGCTCGGACCGCAGCAGGCGGCGGACCTGGTCGCCCAGGACAAGGCGGCCGGGCTGCTGACCGCGACCGACCAGCAGCTGCGCCCGGCGGAGAGCCTGGAGCTGGCGGCCAACACGCCGCTCTTCGGCGCCGAGCCGGGCACCGTGCTGGCCTTCGAGCAGTCGCCGAACAGCGGTCAGTGGCTGGTCGTCCGGGTCAAGGACCGGCAGGTCGATCCGAAGGCCCCGGCGCAGCTGGCCAACGGCGCGGGCGACGACGTGCTGCAGCAGTTCGGGACGTTCCTGCTCGGGGTGACGGCCGACCGGACCGGGGTGCAGCTCAGCCCGCGGTACGGGGTGTGGGACCCGGTGCACCTGACGGCGGTGCCGAACGAGGGCGAGACCACCGGTTTCCGCTTCCCCGCGCAGGCCCCGCAGGCCTGATCGTTGCAGCGGCAACCATTTTCGCGCGTCTGGTCTACGGATGGTGACCAACGACTCGGGGGAAGTGGTCACCTGCCCTGCGCGGACTTGGGACAATCGCCTCATGGACGAGGTTCGGGTGGCCGGAGGTTCGGCGGTGGTCGTGGTCGACGACCGGCTCGGTGAGGTCGTGCCCGCTGCGGCTGTGCCGCTGTTGCGTAACGCCGTTGTGTACGCCGAGCCCGGCCTCGCGCCCGCTGCGCGGGAGGCGCTCGCCGCGCCGGAACCGCCCGCGGACCTGCTGGCGCAGGCCGCGCGCGAACCCGTCGTGCTGTTCGTCGGCGACCTCGGCTGCGCCGACGCCGAAGCGCTGCGCTCCGCCGGCGCCCGCGTGATCGGCGCGCCCGCCCCGGCCGGGGTGGAGCTGCTGGACGCCGTGACCGTGATGGACCGGCTGCGCTCGCCGGGCGGATGCCCGTGGGACGCCGACCAGGACCACGACACGCTGCGCAAGTACCTCGTCGAGGAGGCCTACGAGCTGCTCGACGCCATCGCCGATGGTGATCGGGAGGCGTTGCGCGAAGAGCTCGGCGACGTGCTGCTGCAGGTGCTGTTCCACGCGCGGGTCGCCGCCGAGGACGCGGCCGATCCGTTCGACATCGACGCCGTCGCCGCCGGTCTGGTCAGCAAGCTCGTGTCGCGGCACCCGAACGTGTTCGCCGACGAGAGCTCCGTGCTGGACGCCGAATCGCAGCACGCCCGCTGGGAAGAGCTGAAGCAGCAGGAGAAGCAGCGCGAGTCCATTGTGGATGGTGTGGCGCTGGGGCAGCCCGCGGTGGCGCTCGCCGCGAAGCTGGTGCAGCGCGCCAGCCGCGCCGGGATTCCGGCGGAGGTGCTGCCGCGCGGCGAAGCCGTCGGCGAGGCGCTGTTCGACATCGCGGCGCGGGCCCGGCTCGCCGGCGCCGACCCGGAGGACGAGCTGCGCTCGGTGGCCCTGGCCTTCGCCGAGCGGATCCGCGAAGCCGAGCGGCGAGCCCGGGAGTCCGGGCGGGAACCGTCGGCGCTCGCGGCGGACGAGTGGCGCGAGTTGATGTCGGATTTGTCCGACCCGGTCGCCGTGCGCTCCGAGTCGTGACGCACACTGGCCGCAGGCGCTTCGGCTGACGAACGCGAAATTCGATCAATATCCCCAGGTGGGCGGTGCGCTGGGTTCGACGCCCCGAAGTGTCCTGGCGTGCGAGGGAGGATCTTTGGTGCCGCGTCGGCTCTGGCTGTTGTTATGCCCTGCGCTCACCCTGGTCGCGTCGTGCGCGACCCCCACGCCCCCGCGGGTGGTCGAGTCGCCGTTCTCGCCGCCCACGGCGACCGCCCCGCCGGACCGCGGCATCGAGCCCCCCGAAGTGCAACTGCTCCAACCGGGCGGCCCGCCGCTGCCCCCGTCGCAACGACCGCAAGGCCAGCTCGCGAACTGGTCCGAGTCGATGGCCGACGAGCTCAACATCCCGCGCGCCGCTCTGCAGGCCTACGGCTACGCGCAGCGCTCCATCGAGGACAGCATCCCCGGCTGCGGCATCAGCTGGACGCTGCTGGCCGGCATCGGCTCGGTCGAATCCAGCCACGGCCGGCACGGCGGGGCCAGGCTCGACGAGACCGGCCGTCCGAGCACGCCGATCATCGGGCTGCCGCTGGACGGCAGCGACGGCGTCAAGAAGATCCCGGACGCCGACGGCGGCGAGCTCGACGGCGACCGGCAGTGGGACCGGGCCGTCGGTCCGCTGCAGTTCATCCCGACCACCTGGAACGACTGGAAGGTCGACGCGGACGGCGACGGGGTGGCCGACCCGCAGGACATCGACGACGCGGCCCTCGCGGCGGGCCGCTACCTCTGCAGCGCGGGCGGCGACCTGACCGACGCCGAAGGCTTCTGGAAGGCCCTGCTGACCTACAACCAGAGCCGCGACTACGGCCAGGAAGTCCTGAACTGGGCCGACCACTACGGCCGATCCAGCCACCAGATCCCCGCAGTCGCCAGCGGCCGGTAGCTCCGCCGGTCTGCTCCGCGACCGCTGGTTTCAGCCGCGACTGAACACAGTTTCAATTGAAACTGCACATCCCAGGCACGGCGGATCGCAGTTTCAATTGAAACTGCGGGTCTCGAGGTGTGGACCATCCGCCGGGCGGAGGCTGGAAAGTCGGGCCTACTGCCGAGTAGCCTGTCCCGGTGATCAGGAACACTTCCGGCGTGGTCGCCGCACTCGGGCGGTTGGCCACCGCGTTCGGGCTGCTGGCCGCGATGGTCGTCGGAGTCGCTCTGATCAACGTCCTCGGCGCGCCGTCGTCGGCACCGTGGGCGGGACCGCCGGTCGAGCGAGAACCCGAGCCCGCGCCGGTGGAGCCGGGTTCGACCGCGCCCCCCGTGGAAGAGCCGCTGCCGCAGTCCATCCCCGGCGTCGACCCGGGCCAGCTCGAACCGGGCGCGGACCCGGTGCGCAAGTGGGCCGACGAGGTCGCGACCGTGGTCGACATCCCGGCGCGCGCGATCGTCTCCTACGTCAACGCGGACCTGGCGATGCGCCAGCACCAGCCCGCCTGCCGGATCTCCTGGGCGACGCTCGCCGGCATCGGGCGGATCGAGTCCAACCACGGCCGCTTCGCCGGGCGGATCCTGCGGGAGGACGCCCGATCGTCCAGCCCGATCATCGGGGTGCCGCTCAACGGCGGGCCCGGCGTCCGCGAGATCCCGGACACCGACGGCGGCCTGCTCGACGGCGACGTGGTGCACGACCGGGCGGTCGGGCCGATGCAGTTCATCCCGGGGACCTGGCGGAAGTGGGCCACCGACGGCAACGGCGACGGCATCGGCGACCCGCAGAACCTGGACGACGCCGCGGTCTCGGCAGCCCGCTACCTCTGCGCCAGCGGCCGCGACATGACCACCGGAACCGGCTGGTGGGCAGGCGTGATGACCTACAACAACTCGGTCGAGTACGCCCAGAAGGTCTTCGCGCTCGCCGAGACGTACGCGGAAGCCGGCAACCGCCGCCGCTGAGCGGCGATGACCTCCGGTTCCGCCGGTCGGCGCGCGCTGAGCTGGTCAGAGGCCCTTGGTGGCGATGTGGGCGTTGATCTCGCCGAGCGCTTCCTGGTAGGCCGGGTCCGGGTACATCATCGCGGCCAGCCTGATCTGGGCGCGGGCCTCCTGGAGGCGGCCCTGGCGCTGCAGGGTCCGGCCCAGGACCAGCCGGGCGTAGTGGTCGGACGGGTCGAAGTCCAGGACCCGGAGGAACGCGCGTTCCGCGCGGCGCAGCTGGGCGGAGAAGTAGTACGCGCGGCCCAGCAGCAGCTGCACGCTGGGCTTGTCGGGGTCGACGTCGAGCACCGGTTCGAGGACGCGCAGGGCCTCGAGCGGGCGGCGCTGGCCGAGCAGCTCCTCTGCTCGGCGGAACGCTTCGACAGTGCTTTCGGTCGTCATGGCGGCGACAACGTTACGTGCCGATCCGGTGTTCCGAGACGTCCGACCGGATGGTCTTGGGCGCCGGATCCAGGCCTCCCGGCACGAACATCGGCCGAACGGCGGGTTGCCGGATGGGGGCGAATCGGGCGGCCTGATCGCGAGGCGTGCGAGTCTCCGGCGGCCGTGCTACCGGCCCGGTTAGGCTCGTAGGCGGTCGTCGGGCGTTCGGCCGGTTCGCCGCGCGCGGGAACGCCGCGGCGGTCCGCTTCGTCCATAGTTCAAAGGCTGGTTAGGAGCACACGTGGCGATCATCGAGCAGGTCGGTGCCCGCGAGATCCTGGACTCCCGCGGTAACCCCACCGTCGAGGTCGAGGTGGCATTGGAGGACGGCACGCTCAGCCGCGCAGCGGTCCCGTCGGGCGCTTCGACCGGTGAGCACGAGGCCGTCGAGCTGCGCGACGGCGACGCCGGTCGCTACGGCGGCAAGGGCGTGGAGAACGCGGTCGCCCTGGTGCTGGACGAGATCGGGCCGGAACTGGTCGGGTTGGACGCCACCGAGCAGCGCGTCGTCGACCAGAAGCTGGTCGACCTGGACGGCACGCCGGACAAGTCCCGGCTGGGTGCCAACGCGATCCTGGGCGTCTCGCTGGCGGTGGCCAAGGCCGCCGCGGAGACCTCGGGTCTGGAGCTGTTCCGCTACGTCGGCGGACCGAACGCGCACGTGCTGCCGGTCCCGATGATGAACATCCTCAACGGTGGCGCGCACGCCGACACCGGCGTCGACATCCAGGAGTTCATGATCGCGCCGGTCGGTGCGGACACCTTCTCGGAGGCGCTGCGCTGGGGCGCGGAGACCTACCACGCGCTGAAGTCGGTGCTCAAGGCCAAGGGCCTGGCCACCGGGCTGGGCGACGAGGGCGGTTTCGCCCCCGACCTGCCGAACAACCGCGAGGCGCTGGACCTGATCGCCTCCGCGGTGGAGAAGGCCGGTTACAAGCTGGGCCGCGACATCGTGCTGGCGCTCGACGTCGCCGCCACCGAGTTCTACTCCGACGGCGCCTACAACTTCGAGGGCGCCAAGCGCACCGCGGACCAGATGGCGGCGTACTACCAGGAGCTCATCGGCGCCTACCCGCTGGTCTCCATCGAGGACCCGCTGTCCGAGGACGACTGGGACGGCTGGACCAGCCTGACCGAGCAGGTCGGCGACCAGGTCCAGCTGGTCGGCGACGACCTGTTCGTGACCAACCCGGAGCGCCTGGACGAGGGCATCTCGCGGGGCGCGGCCAACGCGCTGCTGGTCAAGGTCAACCAGATCGGCACCCTGTCGGAGACCCTGGACGCGGTCAACCTGGCCACCTCGTGCGGCTACAAGAGCATGATGAGCCACCGCTCCGGCGAGACCGAGGACACCACGATCGCCGACCTGGCGGTGGCCACCGGCTGCGGTCAGATCAAGACCGGTGCCCCCGCCCGCAGCGAGCGGGTCGCCAAGTACAACCAGCTGCTGCGCATCGAGGAAGCCCTCGGCGACGCGGCCCGGTACGCGGGCGAGCTGGCCTTCCCGCGGTTCACCCCGGAGAGCTGAGCCATGCCGGTCGGGCGCGCATCGGATCCGCGGCGGCGCAGCCAGGGGGAGACCCCGGCTCAGCGCCGGGCCGAGCGCGCCCGCCGCAACGCCAGCCGGGGCAAGAGCACCGGTAAGCGGCCGGGGCGGCAGACGTCGTCCCGGCCGCGCTCCCGGCCCGGCACCGGGGGAGCTTTCAAGCTCTCCTCGACGCGTCGGGCGGCGGGCCTGGCCATGCTGTTCTGCGTGATGGCGCTGAGCGTTTCGGTGCCGCTGCGCACGTACATGAGCCAGCGCGCCGACCTGGCTGCGCAGGAGCAGCAGCGAACTGAGCTGCAGCAGCAGGTCAGCGATCTGGAGAAGCGCAAGGAAGAGCTCTCCGACCCGGCCCAGCTGGAGGCCGAGGCGCGGGCCAGGTTCGGGTACGTCCGGCCCGGCGAGACGCCCTACATCGTGGAGGCGCCCATCGCGCCGGCTCCGCCACCGCCTCCCGCGGAATCCGCCGACAGCGGACTGCCGTGGTACGAAGAGCTCTGGAATTCTGTTGTGGGGAAGGGATCTTGACGTTGAACTCGGGTGCGCCGGTGATCAGCGACGCCGACCGGGAGTGCATCCGGCGACAGCTGGGGCGTCCGCCGCGCGGGCTGCACGCCATCGCGGCGCGCGACGCGGCGGGTGAGCCGACCGTGGTGCAGACCTGGCCGCGGCTGGAGGACGGCACCCCCTTCCCGACGCTGTACTACTTGACCTCCCCGCAGCTCACCGCGCACGCCTCGACCTTCGAGGCCGAAGGCCTGATGCGCGAGATGCAGGACCGCTTGGCCACCGACGAGGAGCTGGCGGCGCACTACAGCCGGGCGCACGACTCCTACCTGGCGGAGCGCAACGCGCTGGAGTCCCTGGGCACCGAGGTCAGCGCGGGGGGCATGCCGGACCGCGTGAAGTGCCTCCACGTGCACATCGCCCACGCCCTGGCCAAGGGCCCCGGCGTGAACCCCTTCGGCGACGAGGCGATCGACCTCATCGCCGAGCGCTGGCCCGAACACCGCTACTTGCTCAACCGCTGACCCCGGACCGTCCTGTTCGGACCTCCGACGCCCCGCCCCTCGTTCCGCGGCCTTCGGCGGTCCGCAAATTCAATGGAAATCAGACGTCTGATTTCCATTGAATTTGCGGGAGTTCTCCACAGGCCGGACGACCTGTCCACATGCGCCGGTGTGTCGGGTCCCGACACGCCGGTGGACCGCACGTTCTGTTGGTGGGCAGCACCTGGACCCGGAGGGTGCGGGTTGTCAAGTTGAAACCGCAGTTTCAATTGAAACTGTGGAACCCAGGCACGGCGGATCACAGTTTCGATTGAAACTGTGGTCTCCGGTGGGACTCAGCGGGTTGGGGCGATGCGGTCCACCAGGGTTCTCGGGTTGGGGATCGGGGTTGCGCCGAAGGTCCGGGTTGCCGGGCCCAGGCGGGTTGTCGCGAAGGACTCCGCGACGTGGGTCGGCGCGTGGCGGAGGAGCAGTGAGGTCTGGAGCGTGAGGGCCAGGAGCTCGGCCAGGGCTCGGGCTCGTTCCGGGGCCGGGGAGTCCAGCTCGGTCCGGAGGCGGTGCAGGGCCGCGTCGTAGTGGGAGTTCGCGCCGGACGCCGCGGCCAGTTCCGCTTCCAGTGCGTCCCTTGTGGACGGTTGTTTCGCCAGGGCGCGGATGAGGTCCAGGGCCGTCACGTTGCCCGAGCCCTCCCAGATCGACATCAGCGGTGCCTCGCGGTACAGGCGGGGCATGCCGGATTCCTCGACGTAACCGTTGCCGCCCAGGCATTCCAGGGCTTCCGCGACCACGGCGGGCGCGCGCTTGCAGACGTAGAACTTCGCCGCGGGCAGCGCCAGGCGCAGCAGGTCGTGCTCGCCCTGCTCGACCGCCGCGGCCAGGCGCATCGCCAGCGTCGTCGCCGCCTCGGACTCCAGCGCCAGGTCGGCCAGCACGTTCTGCATCAGCGGGAGGTCCACCAGGCGTTCGCCGAAGGCGCTGCGGTGCTGGACGTGGTGGGCCGCTTCGGACAGCGCGATACGGATGTTGGCGGCCGAGCCCAGCACGCAGTCCAGCCTGGTCATCGACACCATCTCGATGATGCAGCGGACGCCGCGGCCCTCCTCGCCGATCAGGTGGCCGATCGCGCCGGTGTACTCGATCTCCGCCGAGGCGTTGGACTTGTTGCCCAGCTTGTCCTTCAGCCGCTGCAACCGGATCCCGTTGCGGCTGCCGTCCGGCAGCACCCGCGGCACCAGGAAGCAGCTCAACCCGCCGGGCGTCTGCGCCAAGGTCAGGAACACGTCGTTCATCGGCGCCGAGGTGAACCACTTGTGCCCGACGAGCCGGTAGGTGCCGTCGGCGAGCCGCTCGGCGGTCGTGGTGTTGGCGCGCACGTCCGAGCCGCCCTGCTTCTCGGTCATCGACATGCCCGCCAGCAGCGCCGACTTCTCCGCGGGCGGCCGCAGCCCGAACTCGTAGCCCGTCGCGGCGAGCTTCGGCACGTACTCGGCGGCCAGCTCCGGGTTGTAGCGCAGCGCGGGCACCGCCGAGTACGTCATCGAGATCGGACAGCTGTGCCCGGGCTCGACCTGCGACCACAGGTAGAAACCGGCAGCTCGGCGCAGGTGTGCACCGGGGCCCTGCGTCCACGGCGCGGCGTGCAGCCCGTGCGCGATGGCGCGCGACATCAGCCAGTGCCAGGACGGGTGGAACTCGACCTCGTCGATCCGGTTCCCGTAGCGGTCGTGGGTGCGCAGCTGCGGCGGGTGCTCGTTGGCGAGCCGACCGTGCTCCCGCGCCTCCTCCGAACCGGCCTCCCTGGCCAGCCCGGTGAGGTCGCCGACGGCGTAGCGGGTCAGCGCCGAGCCCAGCGCCGGATCGCAGGCCAGCGGGTCGAACCCGGACAGCGGCGGTGGCTGGTTCTCCACCTGGTGGGTGCCGAACGCGGCCGGCTCGTGGATGACCGTCATGACCGGAGAGTAGGCAGTTCCGGCCCGGTGAGCGGGAGATCGGCGGATCGCACCGCCCGGACGGAGCAGTCCGGCGCAGGCCCGAGGCGTCACCGGCCGAGTCGGGGCCCAACGGACGGGTGACGTCCGGGCTCGCCACCCGGCGATCGTCCACCCGGTGGTGTATCCAGGAGGCCATCCGAATTTCGGGGTGAACGGTCCAGGTCGGGGGATGGACTAGTGACGGCTCGCAACAAGCGCCACGGAAAGCACATGTGGAAAACGGCTCCGCTCATCAGCGGGGAGTCCAGGAACCGGGCGCGGAGGTGGGTCGCGGTCACCGCGCTGACCCCTGCGCTGCTGCTCCCGGTGACGCTGTTCGGGGCGTCGAGCTCCTTCCTGGCGGCGCCGCAGGCCCCACCGGGGAGGACCGATCTGCGGGAGCTGGGCGTCACCGGGAACCTGCCGCAGGCCAAGAAGCCAAGCAAGGACCTGCTCGGTCAGGCAGGCGATCCGAAAGAGCTGGCCAGCGGTTCCGGCCGGAGCCTGGACCTGCCCAGCGGGACGCTCGGCATCCCGGACACCGTGCTCAACGCCTACCGGCAGGCCGCCGACCTGGAGGACCAGCGCAATCCGGGTTGCGGGCTGCACTGGTCGGTGCTGGCGTCGATCGGCCGCATCGAATCGGGCCACGCCCGCTCCGGCAGCGTCGACGTGCTGGGCACGACGCCCCGCGCGATCCTCGGGCCCCGGCTGTCCGGAGGACCCGGGGTCGCGGCGATCCTGGACACCGACGGCGGCGCGCTCGACGGCGATCCGGTGTGGGACCGGGCGGTCGGGCCGATGCAGTTCATCCCGTCGACCTGGCGGAAGTTCGCGGTGGACGGCAACCGCGACGGGGTCGCCAGCCCGCACAACGTGCACGACGCCGCCGCAGCAGCGGGGCAGTACCTGTGCAGCTCAGGCGGCGACCTGCGCAATCCTCGCGACCTCGCGACGGCGGTGTTCCGCTACAACCACTCAGAGAGCTACGTGCGCACGGTGCTGATCTGGGCGACGGCCTACGCGAACGGCGCGCTGCCGACCCCGTCGGAGCTCTCGCCCGCGGTCGACGACGTGCTGGCAGGCGAGCGCTTGCCGGACGGTCCCGCAGTGCTGGCCATGCCTGAGGTGCCGGCACCGGCGCCGTCTGCTGCACAACCGCCGCCGACGGAATCCGCAGCGCCCTCGACTCCGCCAGGGGAGCTGCCGCCGGTCGCCAGTGGAGCGTTGCCGCACGAGCCCGGCGAGGTGAGCGTCGCGCCGCCGTCGGTCACGGAACCGACGCCGCCGAACCTGACCCCGTCGCCGAGCCCGACCGGCCCGGCCGAACCCGGCTCGACCCAGCCGAGTCCGACCCAGCCGAGTCCAACGCAGCCGGGTACGACTCAGCCGGGTACGTCCGCGCCGCCGCCGTCCGACGCGAAGCCGGAGGAACCGACGGAGGTCCGGCCGCCGGAGTCGAAGCCGGAAACGCCGGCACCCGGTACGCAACCTGGCGCCCCGCCCTCGGATGCGCCCGCGCCCGCCCCGGCGCCCGCGCCGACGCCGTCCCCGGCACCCGCCGCGCCGCCGTCGGAGAACCCTCCGCCGGCTCCGCCGCAGCCGGAGAACCCGGCCTCCGGGATCAAGCCGGAAACCCCTCCGCCGCCTCCCGCGCCACCGGCTCCGGAGACCCCTCCAGCGCCCGCCGGCGGCGCTCAGCCGACGCCACCGTCCGTCACCGGGCCTCCGCCGCCGTTGCCCGAAACGGGCGACCCCGCTCCGGCGCGGATCGAGCCGCTCGGAACCTGCGATCCGGCCGTTCTCGGCCGCGGCGAGTTCTCCGCTTCGCAGCCGCTGCCGGGCACCGAGATCCAGCCGGGAACCACCGATCCGACGACCCTCGCGCCGGGCCAGGAGGTCTACGTCCCGACCGGTGAGCCGGGCGTCATCGGGACCTGCACAACGGGAATTCCCACTTCTCCGCGCTGAGTTTCACACCCCCGCGGGCGGGGCTCGGAGCGGTTGCTCGGGGCAAGTAGCGTTGACCGCGAGGGCTGCGCGAAGCGGAGGAGGACGCAGATGTCACGGGTGGCGGCGATCGACTGCGGGACGAACTCGATCCGTTTGCTGGTAGCCGATGTGACGGTGCACGAGGACGGTCGGCGCGATCTGCGCGACGTGCACCGCGAGATGCGGATCGTCCGCCTCGGGCAGGGCGTGGACGCCACCGGGCGGCTCGCCGACGAGGCGCTGGCGCGGACCAAGGCGGCGTTGGAGGTCTACGCGCGGATCGCCGTGCGCAAGGGCGTCGAGCGGATCCGGATGGTCGCGACCTCGGCGACCCGCGATGCGTCCAACCGCGAGGACTTCTTCTCCATGGTCCGGGAGACCCTGGGCGTCGACGCCGAGGTGATCAGCGGCGACGAGGAGGCCCGGCTGTCGTTCACCGGCGCGGTCGGCGACCTGGACCCGCTGGACGGCCCGTTCGCGGTCACCGACGTCGGTGGCGGCTCCAGCGAGGTCGTGGTGGGCACCTGGGACGGTGCGAGCGCCGACATCGCGGCCGCGTACTCGGCCGACGTGGGCTGCGTGCGGCTGACCGAGCGCTGCCTGCACAGCGATCCGCCCACCGACGAGGAGGTGCGGGAGGCCGAGAAGGTGGCCCGGCAGGTGCTCGACGAGGCCTTCGCCGCGGTGGACTGCTCGGGCGTCAAGACGTGGGTCGCGGTGGCGGGAACGGCCACCACGCTGTCCGCGATCGCGCAGGACCTCCCGGAATACGATCCAGCCGCCATTCATCTTTCCCGTATTTCCCACAATAGGATTGAGCGAATCACCGAGGAACTGCTCGGGATGTCGCATGACGAACGCGCCGCAATCGGTTCGATGCACCCTGGTCGAGTGGATGTGATCGGTGGTGGCGCGCTGGTGACGAAGGTTCTCGCGGACGAATTGGCGGAGCGCGCGGGGGTCACCGGCGTGACTGTCAGTGAGCACGACATTCTGGACGGTATAGCGCTGTCTATCAGCTAGTTCTCACGATGTGGAAGTCCGATTCCAACCTTCGGGTGATAGATCAGCTGTATCGAATCAGAAAGTGACGGCTTTGTGACAGTGCATCGCCGTGATGTGGTTCTCCTTTATGTTTACGCTCGTCTGACGCGGCGGTGAATGTTCCGCCGCGCGTGATGTCTGGGAAGGCGACTTCCGAGCACGCGTGGAAACAGGAGGACGGTAAATGCGGAAACGACGCTTGGTCGCCTGGGTCGCGGCCCCGCTGGCGGTGGGTTTGCTCGCCAGCGGGTGCGGCGGCGGTGGCGGCGGTGGTGGTGCCGAGGACGGCATCGTGTCGGTCAACCACACCGAGCCTGAGAACCCGCTGGTGCCGAGCAACACCACCGAGACCGGTGGCGGCAACGTGCTGAAGATGATGTTCAGCGGCCTGGTGGCGTACGACGAGAAGACGACCGAGCCGTACAACGAGGTCGCCGAGTCGATCGACACGACCGACCACAAGGTCTACAAGATCAAGCTCAAGCCGGGCTGGACCTTCCAGGACGGCAGCCCGGTCACCTCGGAGAGCTTCGTCAAGGCCTGGAACTACGCCGCCTACGCGCCGAACGGCCAGTCCGCAGCGTCCTTCTTCGACCACATCCAGGGCTTCCGGGACGTCAACCCGAGCGGCGGCGAGGACACCGAGGCCGCTTCCGGGCCGCCGCCGGCGGCCAAGGAGATGTCCGGCCTGAAGGTGATCGACCCGCTGAACTTCGAGGTCACCCTCGACGCGCCGTTCACCACCTTCCCGACGATGCTCGGCTACACGGCGTTCATGCCGCTGCCGGAGAGCTTCTTCAAGGACCCGAAGGCCTTCGAGGAGCACCCGATCGGCAACGGGCCGTTCAAGTTCGACTCGCGGCAGCCGAACGCGTTCATCAAGCTCACCAAGTACGACCAGTACGCGGGCCGGGACAAGCCGCAGATCAACGGCATCGAGTTCCGGATCTACAACGAGCTGGAGACCGCCTACCAGGACGTGGTGTCGGGCAACCTCGACTTCATCGACCAGCTGCCGCCGTCGGCGATGGTCGGCGACAAGTGGAAGACCGACCTGCAGGACCGCGGTGAGGCCAAGCCGATCCTGAGCAACAACGCGCTCCAGGTCCCGCTGTACGACCCGCAGTACAAGGACCCGAAGGTCCGGCAGGCCCTGTCGATGGCGATCGACCGCAAGCAGATCACCTCGACGGTCTTCCAGAACAGCTACGAGCCGGCCACCGGCTGGGTCGTCGCCGACGCCATCCCGGGTTACCCGGCCGGTGGCTGCGGCGAGTACTGCGAGTTCAACCCGGAGAAGGCCAAGCAGCTGCTGGCCGAGACCGGCTTCAAGGGCCCGATCAACATCACCTCGAACTCCGATGGTGGGCACAAGGAGTGGATCGAGGCGATCTGCGGCCAGTTCAAGAACAACCTGGGCGTGGACTGCACCTTCAACCCGGTGCCGACGTTCTCCGAGTTCCTGAAGATGCACGACGAGAACGCGCACAACGGGCCGTTCCGCTTCGGCTGGTTGGGTGACTACCCGGCGGCCGAGACCTTCCTGGGCAAGGTCTACCGGACCAACGCGTCGTCGAACTACATGCGCTACTCCAGCCCCGAGTTCGACCAGGCGATGAACCGCGCCGACCAGGCTCCCACCGAGGACGAGGCCAACAAGCTCTACAACGAGGCCGAGAAGATCCTGGCCAAGGACATGCCGTCCATCCCGCTTTGGAACCAGAAGGCCTCCGTCGGCTGGTCCGACCGGCTCGAAGGTGCGACGGTGACCTTTGACCGCATGCTGAACTTCAAGACAGTCAAGCTGAAGTCCTGATCGGGTAAGTCCGGGTCCGGCCCGACCAGTTTGGGCCGGGCCCGGCTTGCGTCCTGGAGGAGGTTCACGTGGGACGCTACGTGCTGCGGCGGCTGCTGCAGCTGATCCCGGTATTCATCGGGACCACGTTCATCATCTACGCCCTCATCTGGGCGTTGCCCGGCGATCCGTTCGCCGGCCGCTGCGGGGACCGGCCGTGCCCGCCCGCGTACATCGCGGAGATGACCGAGAAGTACAACCTGAACGACCCCGTGATCGTTCAGTACTTCAAGTACCTGGGACAGATCTTCCAGGGCGACTTCGGTGAGACCTTCTCAGGTATCCCGGTCAACCAGCTGGTGGCCGATGCGTACCCGATCACCCTGCGCCTGTCGATCGTGGCGCTGGCCTTCGCCGCGTTGATCGGCATCATCGCCGGCGTCCTGACCGGTCTGCGCGGGCGCGGGTTCCTGGACAACCTCGTCCTGATGTCGACCCTGTTCCTGATTTCGCTGCCGGTGTTCGTCACCGGCTTCATCCTGCAGGTCGTGCTGGGCACCGAGCTCGGCATCATCCGGCCGAGCGTGAGCTCGCAGGCCACCTGGGGCGAGCTGATCGTGCCGGGCTTCGTGCTGGGCAGCACGTCGATGGCCTACGTCGCCCGGTTGACCCGCACCAGCCTGATGGAGAACAAGCGCGCCGACTACGTGCGCACCGCGGTGTCCAAGGGCCTCGAGCCCAGGCGGGTCGTCGGCGTGCACCTGCTGCGCAACTCGCTGATCCCGGTGATCACCTTCCTGGGCACCGAGCTCGGCGCGCTGATGGGCGGCGCCATCGTCACCGAGGGCATCTTCAACATCCGGGGCATCGGCGGGCTGGTCTACAAGGCCATCCTCACCAAGGAAGGCACCACGGTGGTCGGCATCGTGACCCTGCTGGTCCTGGTGTACCTGCTGATGAACCTGCTCGTGGACATGCTCTACGCGGTTCTCGACCCGAGGATCCGATATGACTGAACAAAGCACTTCCAGTCTGGCTTCGGATCCGGCTCCGTCCGGTTCCGAGGCCGCAGTGGCCAAGGCCGCCGCCAAGCTCGAGAAGCCGCGCGGTCTGTGGGGCGATGCGTGGCGCGACCTGCGCCGGCGGCCGACCTTCCTGATCTCGATGGGGATCATCTTCGTGCTGCTGGTGATGGCCGCGTTCCCCCAGCTGTTCACCTCGGTGGACCCCACCCACGGGGACCTGTCCCGAGCCTGGCAGAAGCCGTCGGCCGAGGCCTGGTTCGGCTACGACACGCAAGGCCGCGACATCTACGCCCGCGCCATCTACGGCGTTCGCGCGTCGATCGTCGTCGGTGTGCTGGCGACGGCGCTGACGGTCCTGATCGGTTCGGTGTTCGGTCTGATCGCCGGGTACTACGGCGGCTGGCTGGACAGCCTGCTGTCCCGGTTCGGCGAGATCTTCATGGGCCTGCCGTTCGTGCTCGGCGCGATCGTCATCCTGACCACGCTGAACCCGGCCACCGAGGCGCCCGACGCGGTCAAGATCACCTCGCTGGTGATCCTGTCGATCTCGCTGCTGTCCTGGCCGATCTCGATGCGGATCATGCGGTCGGCGGCGATCTCGGCGCGCAGCCAGGACTACGTCAAGGCGGCGCGCGCCCTGGGCGCGGGGTCGGGCCGGATCATCATGAAGCACCTGCTGCCGAACTGCCTGGCGCCGGTCCTGGTGTACGCCACGATCGCGCTCGGCGCGTTCATCGCCGTCGAGGCGACGCTGTCGTTCCTCGGGCTGGGGCTGCGGTCCCCGGTGGTGTCGTGGGGCGTGATGATCGCCGACTCCCGCCAGTACATCCAGACCTCCCCGCACCTGCTGGCGTTCCCGGCGGCGTTCCTGGTGGTCACCGTGCTGGCGTTCGTGATGCTCGGTGATGCCGTCCGCGACGCGCTCGACCCGAAGCAGAAGTAGGAGAAACCGCTTTGTCTACTGTGGACGAAAAGGACTCGGCGGAGCGCCTGCTGGAGGTCGAGGACCTGCACGTGGAGTTCCGCACCCGGGACGGGGTGGCCAAGGTCCTCAACGGCGTCAACTACCACGTCGACGCCGGTGAGACGCTTGCGGTGCTGGGCGAATCCGGCTCCGGCAAGAGCGTCACCGCCCAGACCATCATGGGCATCCTGGACATGCCGCCGGGTGTGATCACCGGTGGTTCGATCCGCTACCGCGGAGAGGACGTGCTCGCGGCCAGCGACAGCCGGCGGCGCGAGCTGCGCGGCGAGTCGATGGCGATGATCTTCCAGGACGCGCTGTCGGCGCTGAACCCGGTCTACACGGTCGGGTTCCAGATCGCCGAGCAGCTGCGGATGCGCCGCGGCATGTCCCGCAGGGAGGCCATGAAGCAGGCCGTCGAACTGCTGGACCAGGTGAAGATCCCGAACGCCAAGCAGCGCGTGAAGGAGTACCCGCACCAGTTCTCCGGCGGCATGCGGCAGCGCGCGATGATCGCGATGTCGCTGGCGCTGGACCCGGACCTGCTCATCGCCGACGAGCCGACCACCGCGCTGGACGTCACGGTGCAGGCGCAGATCATGGACCTGCTCGACGAGCTGCGCCGCGAGCGCGGCATGGGCCTGATCCTGATCACCCACGACCTGGGCGTGGTCGCCGAGGTCGCGGACCGGATCGTGGTGATGTACGCGGGGCGGATCGTGGAGTCCTCCGACGCGTACTCGCTGTACAAGCAGCCGGGCCACCCCTACACCGAGGGCCTGATGCGGTCGATTCCGCGGCTGGACCTCAAGGGGCAGGAGCTGGAGACGATCAAGGGCTTGCCGCCGAACCTGCTGAAGGTGCCGTCGGGCTGCCCGTTCCACCCGCGCTGCCCGCGCGCCGAGGAACGCTGCAGCGCCGAGGTCCCGGCCCACCACAACCTGGGCTTGGGCCGGACCAGTGCCTGCCACTTCGCGGAGGAGTTGATGAGCCGTGGCTGAGCCGATCCTCCAGGTGAAGGACCTGGTCAAGCACTTCCCGGTGACGCAGGGCGTGCTGTTCAAGCGCACCATCGGCCAGGTGCGGGCAGTCGACGGCGTGTCGTTCGACCTGCACAAGGGCGAAACCCTCGGCGTGGTCGGCGAGTCCGGCTGCGGCAAGTCGACCCTGGCGCAGGTGCTGATGCGGCTGGAGAAGCCGACCAGCGGCAGCGCGCTGTTCGAGGGCCGCGACATGTTCAAGATGCACGGGGCCGAGCTGCGCAAGCTGCGGCGAGACATGCAGATCGTGCTGCAGGACCCGTACACCTCGCTGAACCCGCGTCGCACCGTCGGCGACATCGTCGGCGAGCCGTTCGAGATTCACCCGGAGGTGGCCCCGAAGGGCGAGCGGCGGCGCAAGGTGCAGGAACTGCTGGAAGTCGTGGGGCTCAACCCCGAGCACATCCAGCGCTACCCGCACCAGTTCTCGGGTGGTCAGCGGCAGCGCATCGGCATCGCCCGGGCGCTGGCGCTGCGGCCGAAGGTGATCGTCTGCGACGAGCCGGTGTCCGCGCTGGACGTCTCCATCCAGGCGCAGGTGATGAACCTGCTCGGAGACCTCCAGCAGGAGTTCGGCCTGTCGTACGTGTTCATCGCCCACGACCTCGGGGTGGTCCGCCACCTGTCGGACCGGGTGGCGGTGATGTACCTCGGCAAGATCGTCGAGATCGGCACGGACGAGCAGATCTACGAGCACCCGCAGCACCCGTACACGCAGGCGCTGCTGTCCTCGGTGCCGGTCCCGGACCCGACCCTGCGCGGCAAGCGCGAGGTCATCCGCCTGACCGGCGACGTCCCGAGCCCGGCGAACCCGCCCTCGGGCTGCCGCTTCCGCACCCGCTGCTGGAAGGCCCAGGACCGCTGCGCGGAGGAGGTCCCCCAGCTGGAGGTCCGCCTCGGCGACCACCCCTCGGCCTGCCACTTCGCAGAAGAACGCCCCCACGTGGTGTCCTGACGAAGACCTGACAAGGAGAAGGGCCCCTCCGGCCGGTGGTCGGAGGGGCCCTTCGCTCGTTCACCGATCGAGCACACCGTCCTTGACGGTGGCTAAGAAGCTCGACCAAGCGTCTGATTCGACGACGAATGCCGGGCCGTTCGGATCTTTCGAGTCACGGATCGCGGCGACGCCGGGGATGTTCAGAGCGACCTCGACGCATTCACCGCCGCTGGCCGAGCGGCTGGACTTCCGCCATTGTGCGCGGGAGAGCTCGTGCACGTCCTCACCTCCTCGGTGCTCGTACTGCGCCAGGATCTGGTGCAGCAATGTCACCGTATCGGGTGCAGAGAGCGACAACGCCCGAAGCTCGTCGAACAAGTAGCGCAGCGCGGCGACGTCGTCGGCGTCTTCGATGACGTGCCCGCCGAGCGGAGTGTCGCTGAAGCCGAAGTCGGAGTGGATCGACCAGGACACCTGCATGGACTGCTGGGTGCGGATCAGCGCCCGGTGGTCGTGAGTGCGTAACAGTGTTCGAACACT